>JBCCJE010000926.1:0-2696 GCA_039027925.1 Bacteroidota bacterium | reverse complement strand
GCAATAGGAAAGAATAAATCATCCAATTTGGCTGCTTCTTTTTTCTTCATAAAAAAATCTAGGCGTAGAAGGACTATGCTACGATTTTTTTATATTGAAAAAAGAAGAAATAATCGACCCAAATTGAACAATTTATTTTTTCCTATTGCCTAAAAAACTAAAATCAACTCTTATACAAATCAAAAAGGATAGGATTGTACCTTGCAAAAATTCTTAGATTCAAAGAGGAATTGTGCCACAAAAAAACAAATTCTCCTTGATATTTTTCCACTTCTTGCACCAATGCCTCTACTTGCTTTTGTGCTTCCTCCAAAGATAAATTTAGGTACATACCCAAAGTTCCTTCCATCAGGATTAGCGGTCGTTCATAAAGTGAAAGTCTCTTTCTTTGAAAAATATCAAATACTGGAAATGGATAACATACCCCACACCGAAAGCCAATATCATCTGCATAACTCATCGAAGATTCCCAAGTCATATCTGCGTTTTCCCACAAGTTCCAAGTAGTAGGTACTTCGAAGCGCAGATAATGTTGCCTTCCCGTTTTTATTTCTACGTTGGCTACTCGTTGTAGCCGATCTTTTTCTTGCTTGAATAATTCTTCGTTGTCAAAACTTTCGTAGGATGGATGCAACCCAATGCTGTGTCCTCGCTCTTTTATTTTTTGAATCAATTTTCTTACGCTCGGTGATGTCAATTGATCTTTAGGGTCGTACTTATTTTTCCCTCCCGACATAAAGAAAAAGTGCGCCGGCGTCCCCAATTTTTCGGCACCGTCCAAAAAAACAGCGTGGGTATCGTTCGGATCTTTTCGATTGAAAAAAAAGTTCAAATAATTTACGCCATCCCTAAAAAAAGTAGGATCAACCAAATGGCGCGTGATAGTGTAAAGCGAAGAAGGCAGAGACGAAAACAAAAAGGGGACATCTACATCGTGGGTGGGAACGATTTGAAAGCTTCGCTTTCTGCGCTTTTGTCCCACTCCAATTTTTTCCAATAATTTCCATAAAAACTCCACGTATTCGTTAACTATCGCATCTTGAAGAAAACCTTGTTGGTACGCCAAAGCATCTTTTGCCGAAAACCGCTGATGATTGTCCCGCTTAGGATTTACAGCTTCTTCCCACCGTGTCAACATAAAGAAAGTAGATGCGATAATATCCGCCTCCAAAATGTACCCCTCCCCTACCCTACTTAATTTTGCCTTTCCAAAAATGGAATGAATCAGATATTTTTTCCCTCCTAAATCCAACATTCCTCTCGAAATTTGATTCGGGATTTGCGCCAACTGATACCACGAATCAGGATGGTCATTTTTAAAAAAATGATTTTTTATAACAATATTTTTACCACGATTTGAAATTGTAAAATCTTCACACGATTTATCAACTTCTAATTTATAGTTGATTCCTAAAAATTCTCCTAGCAAACAATGGAAAGTATATTCAACTTCTGGAAGGGCGATATTCGGAACGGTGACTTTCACTAAGTGAGTTTTATATTTTAATTTTTACAAATAAAGAAAATATCGAATGAGTAAAAGATAAAATTTTTTGATTATTTCTCGAATAGATCATCCAGGGTTACTATTTGATCCACGTGGTTCAATCTGTTTGTATTTTCTACGGCACCGTGTGTAGCGACCAAAGTGAGAAATAAATGTTTTTTTGTTTTGGTGTGATAGCGGAAGACTTCTTTTTTGTTTTGAAAATTCTGTACGTCTTTTTTAGTAACGCCGTATTTTGATGTGCTGTGTTTTATTTCACAAAGGTTGATACTTTGGTCGCTACGATCTACGATGAGGTCTATCTGCGCACCAGAAAATCCATCTTTAGGTTTGGCGACAAATGAAGAGATGGAAGACGAAATACCAGAAATTTCTAGTGCTTTTCGGATCTGATTGACATGCAGCAAGGCAATATTTTCGAAAGTGTATCCGCTCCAGCTTTTCCACTGTGGCAAATCGCTGAGGCTCGTAAAAGTCATTTGGCTTCCTTTTCCCAACGGGGCAATAAAAGTCAAATAAAATAAAGAATAAAAATCTGTCAATCGGTAAAGATTTTCTTTGACTTTTTTCCCATATCCGCTCGTGATTGTGATAAATCCTGATTGATTCAACTCTTCGAGCAATCGGGTAAGAAATCCCCCATTTTTCAAAGCGGTAAATTTGATAATTTCTTGGCGAGTCAGCCCTTTTCTTTTAGTTGCCAATGCCTTGATGATTTCCAAGTGATTATCGTAATCGTAAAATAACGAAGCAAACAGGCGGTCGAACTCATTGCGCAAATACCCCATTGAATCGAAGCAGATTAATTGAATATTTTGTACGGCTGATAACCCCGACTTGAGTTGATCCAGATACATGGGAATACCTCCCATCGTCATATAGATTTGTAAAATTTGAAACCGATTCAGTCTGATCTTTCTTGCGTTGCAGTAGGCTTCCGTTTCTGCTAAGGTGAAGGGCGGTAAAAATAACAACCTCGTGACTCGATTGTGCAATCCTCCCTTGTCGTTGATCACTTTCTCTATCATCCACGAGGCGGCTGAACCACAAACCGCCAAGACGACATTTTCTTTGGAAGCCCAACTATTCCAAAAATATCCCAACCCTTTGATAAATCCAGATCGCTTAGTGCCTAACCACGGAAGTTCATCCAAAAAGATCACCACCTTTTGATCGAAGTTTTGTTGGG
>JBCCJE010000925.1:0-2696 GCA_039027925.1 Bacteroidota bacterium | reverse complement strand
TTTTTGATGACATTTTGGTTGACTTATTGGTGTCAACCTATTTTAGGTATGGACATCACGCAATCCATAATCCATAATCCATAATCCATAATCTTGAATCCTCATCAAAACTCATCACTAATCATCTCATAAGCCCCCATCAATTCGCCGTAGGCGTGGCGATCTCCCGCCGCTTTGGCCACTTTCATTCCTTTTTGGTAAGTATCTTCGGCAAGTTCAAATGCCTCCGCCCGTTCGTACAATTTTCCGAGGTGATAATAAGTCCCCACATAATCAGGATGATCGTTTATCAATTTTAAATAGTAGGATTTAGCGTTGTTCTCATCGTCCAACCCTTCGTACTCTTTGGCTATGGCAAAAAGCACAAACGAATCATCGGGGCGGTCTTTTAAAAACTGAAAAAGTTGGTCTAAACGAGCAGATTCCATTTATATTATATTGAAAATTTCGATTATTTAATTAGGGAAATAAATTGGTGCAACTTTCAACTAATAGCTGCAAAATAAATTCATAAAACATTGATAATCAGTTACTTGAATCCTAAGCAAGGTAAAAAATCAAACTTAATAAGTTCCTCGTTTTTTAGGGGGAAAATATCTATATTTGCAGCGATTTTTGGAAGCCATTTAATCTTAAGATGGTTAGACAAAAGTAACAGAATTACCATTTTATTCAAAAAACAAATTTCCTCAATTAAAAACATTAAAATCATATCTCAACAATGAAGTTATTAGTATGTGTTACTCAAACCCCTGAGACAACGACCACACCTTCCTTCAATGCTGACAATACCGAATTTAATACCGCTGGAGTGAATTTTATCATGAATCCTTACGATGAATGGTACGCGCTAGTGAGAGCATTGGAATTAAAGGAAGCTGCCGGAGGCTCAGTCACCATTGTAAACGTCGGTCCAGCCGCCAACGATACTGTTATCAGAAAAGGATTGGCCATCGGTGCGGACTCCGCCGCAAGAATCAACGCCGAACCCAAGAGTGCGTTGTACGCTGCCAAGCAAATCGCCGAATATGCCAAGACCGAAAATTTTGACATCATTTTTACAGGTAAAGAATCCATTGATTATAATGGTGGCGAAGTGGGCGCAATGGTCGCAGAATACCTTGACCTACCTTTCGTTTCCCTCGGAACTAAATTAGAAATGAATGGCAATACTGCCACAATCAACAGAGACATTGAAGGTGGAGAAGAAGTCGTAGAAGTAGCTACTCCATTTGTAGTAAGTGCCGCAAAGGGAATGGCCGAACAAAGAATTCCCAACATGAGAGGTATCATGATGGCCAAGCGTAAACCTTTGAAAGTAGTAGAGCCAGTCGCATTTGATGATCCTGCTACTATCGTTAGCTACGCCCTTCCGAATGCCAAATCTGCCGTAAAAATGATAGATGCCGAAAATATGGATGAGTTGGTAAGATTACTTCACGAAGAAGCGAAAATTATTTAGCCCAACGAATTTTGAATTGTACCTGCCCCGCAAGTTCGGGGGAATTACACCTCAAAGGTTTTCGTAGCACATGGGAGCGTTTTCAATCCTAGTGGATGCGATTCTTTTGAAACCAATTCATAATTTTCAATTCCCCAAGGTTTCGGGGCAGGCTTAATTCTTAACTCCTAATTCACAATTCTTTTTTAAATTAAAAATCAATCATTAAAAAATGGTTTTAGTATATGCAGAAAGTCCAAAAGGACAATTTAAAAAAGCAGCCTTCGAAGCTGTCACCTATGGAAAGAAGGTAGCTGACGCAATGGGAACTTCCTGCGCAGCACTCGTCGTAGGCAATGCCGATAACCCTGGTCAATTAGGGGTGTACGGCGCATCAAAAGTTATCCAAGCCAATGGTAACTTCGAAAATTTCGATAGCCAAGTTTACTCAGAAGTCATCGCTTCGGTAGCTAAACAAAATAATGCACAAGTAGTTATTGTAAACCATTCGTCTTCGGGAAAATCTGTTTTAGGGAGATTAGCCGTTAAGTTAGAAGCAGGTTCGGTAGCTGGTGTTAATTCTGTACCTACTTTGGACGGCGGATTCAAGGTGAAGAAAAATGTATTCTCTGGAAAAGCAATTGCGGAGTATCAAATTGATTCGCCAGTAAAAGTACTTTCGCTCATGGGCAATTCTTTCCCTCCCGCCGCTACGGGTGCTGATGCCCCAGTAGAAAGTGTAGAAGTAAGTACACCAGCCTCCAAAGTAACCGTCAAAGCAGTAGAGACCGTAGATGGTACCGTTCCGTTACCAGAAGCCGAGTTGGTTGTTTCTGCTGGTAGAGGAATGAAAGGACCCGAAAATTGGGGTATCATCGAAGAGTTAGCCGACGTAGTTGGAGCTACTACTGCCTGTTCACGCCCAGTAGCAGATACGGGTTGGAGACCTCACCACGAGCACGTAGGACAAACCGGTGTAGCGATTCGTCCGAATCTTTACTTCGCCATTGGTATCTCAGGCGCTATTCAGCATTTGGCGGGAGTGAACAGTTCCAAGGTAATTGTCGTTATCAACAAAGACCCCGAAGCACCTTTCTTCAAAGCGGCTGACTATGGTGTCTGTGCTGATTTGTTTGACGTAGTACCAAAATTGACGGAAGCCTTTAAGAAATTTAAGGCTGAGAACTAAAGTATAGATTACCATTAAGTTATTGAGTTATTTAGTGCGAATCAGTATCTAACGATTTAAATATAT
>JBCCJE010000924.1:0-2698 GCA_039027925.1 Bacteroidota bacterium | reverse complement strand
GTACCGATACCGCCGCGTAGAAAGCAACTTGGAATCATAAATCTGTTGCCACATCTCCTGCGTAAAACTTTCTTTCATAAACATCCTTTCCGCCACGGGGATAGAGTAAGTTGCATTCCTTTTGCTGCTGTAATATTTTGGAAGGGGTCTTTTTCTTTTGGAGACGGTTTGTTCGTAAAATGGAATCCAAGGATGCAATTGCGCACGGTGCGCCATCATGTCTTGGATGGTTGCATTTTCTTTGTTCGTACCTTTGAGTTGGGGGACGTACTTGCTCATCGGTTCGTAAATATTCACCTCACCGTCTTCGTACATTCTCATCACCGAGAGGGTGGATGCCGCAATTTTAGTGATGGAGGCAAGGTCGTACACATCGTCCAAAGTTACGGGGCGTTGCTTAGCGTAGGTGTGATAGCCATACGCTTTGTTATAAACTACCTTGCCTTCTTTGGCCACTAAAATGACACCGCCGGGAGTGGCACGCGTATTGATCGCCTCCTGTACCAGGCCATCAATCTTCGCTAATTTTTCGCTGTCCATGCCTACCGCTTCGGGAATGTTGAGTCCTAGTCGTAGTAAACTTTGGGTAGTGACACCTTGGTTGAATTTACTTTTTGCGGAAGCAGTCACGGGTAGCCGACCATCAATCGCAAAGGCACCAAACAGGGCTTGCGCCGCTATCTCTTGATTGATTTCATCTTCGCCGTAGGCTTGTAACAACCAACTTACATTGTCAAAATATTTTAAAGCGTAGGGATTTCCAAAATGCGTGAGGATTACTTTTTTAGTTTGTCGTAGGGTTTCGATGAATTGCTTTTCTTCGTCCGTCAGACCAAATCCCTTGCTGGCGTAGCTACTCAGATCGTGCAAACTCACTATCACAATATCCCGATCTTTTACCGCATTGAGCAGTTGCTTTTGCTTGGTGGCAGATGGTTTTTTGGAGGCAACGTAGTGGGGCATTTTTTTATAAAAAGAAAGTGTACGTTGGAATTTGGTAGTAGATTTTGCACCTAAGCTAATGGACGCAAATTTGATTTGATTCAGATTTCGAAAAGGAATCAAATCGTCAGGATTGCGTACGAGGGTCATGGCGTTTTGGATAAGTTGGCGTTTGAGGACGTAGGCTTTTGGGGTGTTGAGTTCCTTACGGATGTTAGTCTCTTTGATGGGGCGGTAGTTTTTCAAACCCAATCTAAATTTTGCACGCAATACTTTTTTGACACTTTCTTCAATTCGAGATTCGGGCAATTTTCCTTCTTTGATATAGCGTTTGATTGCTTTGACGCATTGCTCAATATCGTCGGGTAGGTCCAAGACATCATTTCCTGCCATAAGTGATTTTGCCCCAACTTCGCCCGGTTCAAATCTTTCGGAAACTGCGTCCATTTCCAAAGCATCGGTAAAAATCAATCCTTCAAATCCAATTTCATTTTTCAGTAAATCCGTCACGGCTTTCGGCGAAAGTGAGGTAGGCAGGCTTTGGGTATCGTCAATATTTGGAACATTCAAGTGCGCAATCATCATACTCTGAATACCGTGCTGCGCCAACACTCGAAAGGGAAATAACTCCAAACTATCTAGCCGACTCCTGTCGTGGGTAATCACCGGCAAGTCGTAGTGAGAATCTACGTCGGTATCACCGTGCCCGGGGAAGTGTTTAGCGCAGGCAATAATATTTCCATCCTGCATGCCCTTCATGTACATATAACTTTTCGCAGCGACATTGTAACGATCTTCTCCAAACGAACGCGTATTGATGACCGGATTGTTAGGATTATTATTCACGTCCACTACGGGAGCAAAGTTGACGTGGATACCCAACCGCCGACATTGACGAGCAACCTCTTGCCCCATTTCGTAAAGCAAACGATTATCCTGGATAGCCCCCAAGGTGAGTTGTTTGGGAAAACTGACCCCATCTTTTTTAAATCGCATCCCCAATCCCCATTCGGCATCTACCGCAATCATCAATGGAATTTTGGAAAGGGATTGATATTCGTTAGTCAGTTTAGCTTGTTTTTCGGGTGTCCCTTGAAAGAAAGTCATCCCTCCAACGTGGTATTCACGGATTTGTTTTTTTACCCAATCAATGTGTTTTTGCCCTTTATCGGAATGGGCGCGAATGGAAAACAATTGACCGATACGTTCGTCTAGGGTCATACTGTTGTAAATGGAATTGACCCATTGTGCTTCTTCTTCGGAAATGTCTTGTTGTAAATTCGAGGGATCAGTATGTCGTTCGCCTGCGCTCATACTTACCAAGGTGATTAGGAGGAGAGTAAGGATTTTTTCTTTCACGGGTTTTATCTTTTATGTTTCGAAGTGTTTTGTACTCTAAAGTTGAAAGGAAATTACTTTAAACAATTTTGGATGGCACGCCTAAACCAATCAGTTTGAGCCAAGTCTGTCTTACTCAAATTTTGTCTCTGCGGTAATCGTTTACCGTAGTCTTTTGTAGGGAAAATTTTATAAAATGTTTCAAGATCATCGGATTCCAACAGAGGGATGAGGCTTTGCGCATTTCCTTGAAATTTTTTGAGTTGCCTTGCCCACTTATTATCATTTCTAAAAAATGGGTAACTATCTCGACCTTTAGCAATACCGATTAGAATGGTGCTTTTTACTGTGTTTTTCAAATTAGTCAAATCTTGAATATAGGCATCGGAGTCAAATGATTTTCCAAGCGAAGTCCAAT
>JBCCJE010000923.1:0-2699 GCA_039027925.1 Bacteroidota bacterium | reverse complement strand
ATTTCATTGAAAATTGCTGGGACTACATACAGTTTTGATATTTCCCACGAGGTTTATGTGCCTAACTTATACTAATGTAAAAACGTTGTTATAAAAAATATTCACTCCAACAAATCCCTGCGCTCCAACTCTCTTACCAAAATGCCTGTGTATCCCTCGGGCATCAGTCGCACTAACCAATCCAACTGCCAGCCATCTTTTCCAATGACAATTTTGGATTTTTTCTTTTTCACACATTTTAAAATTTTTGCGGCGGCAGCATCGGCAGTAGTGATAAACATCTTTTCAAATTTTTCGACAGTCATTTCTTTTTCCGCTTTTGAATTTTCACTTTCTACCCATCTGGAATTTTTGGCAATGTTAGTTTGAATACCTCCCGGATGAACAGTGTGGATGGTCACGTGCGGAAAATCCATTTTGGCTTCCATGCGTAGCGACTCCGTAAAACCTCTGATCGCAAATTTTGAACTGCAATAAGCACTTTGGTGCCCGATACCCACTAAACCAAAGACACTAGATATATTTACCAAAGCAGCCTCGCTTTGTTTTTTTAAAAGCGTTAAAAAAGATTTAGTGCCATAGACCATACCCCAAAAATTAATGTTCATCACCCACTCCATATCTTCGTAGGTCATAGCTTCCACCGATACCCGTCCCAACGCCACGCCCGCATTATTAATCACAACGTCCACCCTACCCAATTCGGTCGCTACTCGCCGAGCGAGGGCATCGAAATTTTCTTTCTGAGCAACATCAAAAACAGCAGTCATTATTTTTTGTGAGGTGATAGCTTGCAACTCGCTTGCGGTTTGTGACAATCTTTTTTCATCGTAGTCATTCAGTACCAATTGGCAGTTTTCCTTCGCAAAGGCTTTTGCCAACGCCCGACCAATACCCGAGGCTGCCCCTGTGATGACGACGACCTTGTCTTTTAAGTTTTTCATTTTGATACGGTTTGATGATTTAATTATCGCTGGGTAAGTTCGGAAAAAATCTCCGCACCGCTGTACCTCGACGTTGAATTTATTCTTTAATTCCGCTTTGTGGAATCACCATAAATTTCCTATCATTGGGTCAAAATTAATATTGATGAAAAAAATATTAGCACTTACGGGAGGAGGCGATTGTCCAGGTTTAAACGCTGTCCTCCGAGGTATCACCAAGGCCGCTCACTACAACGGCGAGTGGGAAGTGTGGGGCAGTATCGAGGCCTTCAATGGCATCATCAGAACTCCCGTGGAAATCAGAAAATTGACCAACGAAGAAGTAGCGGGCATTCACGTCAGAGGGGGCACCATCATCCAAACCACCAACAAGGGCAATCCATTACAGTATCCTGTTATCCAGCCCGACGGTACTGCCGTAATGAAAGATGTGTGTGATGATTTGGTGAAAAAAATTCAAGATTTAGGTTTTGATGCTGTCATCAATATTGGAGGAGATGGTAGCCAAAAAATTTCCGAGACTTTGTATCGCAAAGGTTTGAATATTCTGGGCGTTCCCAAAACCATTGATAATGATCTTTCGGCCACAGATCTGACCTTCGGATTCTCTACGGCGGTACAAATCGCCACGGAATGTTTTGATAAATTGGTGACTACCGCCGAAAGTCACCACCGAGTCATCATTATGGAAGTGATGGGCAGAGATGCTGGATGGATTGCTTTGCACACGGCGATAGCGGGTGGTGCAGAGATTTGTTTGCTACCCGAAATTCCTTTTGACTTGGATGTTGTCATGGAAAGGATCAATTCCCGATACCAAAATGGAAAGGGCTTCGTGAACATCGTCATTGCGGAAGGTGCCCGCATGAAAGATGGAACGGTCATCGGTACTACGGCCAAAGTCATCGGAGATCGTCACGTCAAGCTCGGCGGTGTTGGTAATTATCTGCGAGCGAGTTTGGAAGAAAGAGGGTGTACTGCGCAAATTAGAACGACTATTTTAGGGCACATTCAACGTGGCGGTACGCCCGTGGCTTTTGATCGGATACTCGCTTCGGCAATGGGTGTCAAAGCATTCGAAATGGCGAGAGACGGAGAGTTTGGTAGAATGGTAGCTTACAAAAATAATCAGCTAGAATCCGTCTCACTATTGGAAGCCATCAGCGAATATAATTATGTGAATAAAGCACATTACTTGATTAATACGGCAAGATCCTTAGGCATTTCGTTGGGGGATGAGTGAGGGATTTCGACCTCGTAATCAGATAGGTTCAACCTCCTTAGCTTTGAAATACCTTTGCGTAAAATGAGATCAACTTCTTTGCTTCGTTTTGCCAGTTCCATTTTTTCTTAGCTTGCTGGCAGTTTTCTCGGAGCCTACGGTATAAAACTTTATTTTGTAACAATTCATTTACGGCATTTACTAGAGTTGCCTTTTCCAAATTTTCGACTAGGATGCCTACCTCAAATTCTTCCATCAGTTGATGGTACTCTGGAAAATTCATATGAATAGCCGGAATGCCAGCTTGAACGTAATCAAAGGTTTTATTGGCCAAGGAATAATAATAATTGAGGCTAGTATTTTTTAAAAGATTAATTCCGATGGTGGCTTGGGGAGTAATTTTTTGTAGCTCCTCTGGCAACAAATAGCCTAAAAATTTGACTCTATCTTCGATTTGTAAATGTTTTGTTTTTTCTCTTAAAAATTGAGACAGGTCACCTTCTCCCGCCAGCCACAATTCAGCATTTTCAATT
>JBCCJE010000922.1:0-2704 GCA_039027925.1 Bacteroidota bacterium | reverse complement strand
AGATGAGTGGAGGGCTAGAGGTATTTTCAATAGTCTGACTCCCCAAATCAATCGGGCAATCGTCATTTCCCCACCTTGTGAACAGATTGTAAGTACCCGTTGGTAAATTGTCATAAGTTATATTTCCAATAGCATCAGAAACCTGTGGAAGGTAGGTGACGCCGCCGTCCAAACTAAACTCAATACCCGTTCTCGTAGGTTCGTCGGGAAATGTAAATGTAATACTACCGTTGTCTTCATCGCAGGTAGCATTGACTTTAGTGACGTTGGAAATGAGTGGAGGACTAAAAGCATTTTCAATAGTTTGACTACCCAGATCAATCGGGCAATCGTTATTTCCCCACCTCGTAAAAAGGTCGTAAGTGCCTGTTGGTAAATTGTCATAAGTTATATTTCCAATGGCATCAGAAACCTGTGGAAGGTAGGTGACGCCGCCATCCAAACTAAATTCAATAAACGTTCTCGTAGGTTCATCGGGAAATGTAAACGTAATACTACCATTGTCTTCATCGCAGGTAGCATTGACTTTGGTGATGTTGGAAACCACGGGGAAAATAAAATTACAAGGATCATTTGGAAAGAGAAAATTAGCGGGAATGATCTCCTTGTTGATACCTGGTCCTGACCATCTTAGTTGAGCAACTGCAGCACCGCCGTTTTCGTAGTATTCCATTTTAATTTTATACCTAGTGCCGGGTTCTAAAACAATGGAGCCAATATCTTCGGTAGCAGGATGGTTTGTCCAATTTTCAATAATTAGTTTATCGTTGACCCAAAGCCGCACGCCATCATCAGAATTGGTGTAGAAAGTATATCCTCCACTTCTTGGTACTTCGATAGCACCTTCCCATCTGACTGAGAAAGTTTGAGCACCTACTCCGTTGGTAGGTGCACCTGTACCCCAGTTAAAATTAATGGTTGGATCAATTTTTTCCACTACGGGGGCTGTAAAATTTATATTGTCAAAATAGGTAGCCGTCAATCCTGTACCTCCTAGATTAGGATTAGGCAGTACTGTTCCCGAATGCACATTTTCGCCAACGGTAATAAATTTTGCTACGCTGGGAACACCGTTATTTTTCATCGCAAAAAGCATGTAACTACCGGGTGGCAAGATATTTCGGTTAGGAATATCGAGTTGATAATTGTTATTTCCTAAGTCGGTAAAAGTTAAGGGGATTCTTCTTTGGTCGTTATTCGTGCTGTGGGTGATACTCGAATTTCTGACCAAGGCAAATGAACCGATGCTGGTATTGGTTGCTACTTGAATCGTAGCATTATAATCAGCATTTGTAGGAGCATTGTTAATGATAGGTCTATTAGCTAGCGTACCATTGGCATTGAATAGATAAGGTGGAGAAAAAATCTGAGCGTCCGGATGATTTTCGGGGCAAGTGCCACAAAGTCCACCACCCGAAGCCATCACTCTCCCGTCTGCCAACAAGATAGCAACGCTGTGATAGTTTCGGGGCACGGTCATAGCAGCCATCGTTGTCCACTCGCCAGTAATGGGATTCCACAGTTCAGCGTTTAATCTGGAATCTACATCGCTAAAAAACTTACCCTTCGGAATTCCTCCGATAACTAGGACTTCGCCCGAAGGGAGTACTACGCTGTTGTGCACATTTCTAGAAAATGCTAATTCGTTATGTTTTGTCACCACGGGCGTTTCGGCGTTGATATCAATGGTGTAAGTTCCTCCGTTGGCATTACCACCAGCACCAGAAGTAGGTGCACCACCCACTTTGAGAATTTTTCCAATATCGTACATCACCGTCGTACCGCTGGCCGAGTAGGCGTCGTCTCCCCGTAACCCCGCATTCGTATAACTTCCTACGCCGTCGGTATCAATCCAGTGCATGGTTTGGCTGGGGCCAGCGTGGAATAATTTTCCGTTGGGGGCCACCCATAGCCAAGCAAAATAATCGTCTAGTTTTGGATTTTGGTTGGAGTTAGTGCCATCGGTTATCACATCCACGGGAATGCCGTTGGGTTGATACCAGCCCGATTTGCTCGTCCAGATTTCTCCATTTTTTCCACCTACGCCTCCACTCCACGAACCGCCGATGGTTAGGGAAGCCCCGCTGGCTAAAGTGACGTTGGAGTGATAGCCTCTCGCAATATTCATGGTGGGGCCTATTTCCCATTGGTTGGTATTGGCATCGTAGATGCTGGTTTTGTTGGAACTAGATCCCCCCGTCACCATGATACTTCCATCGGGAAGCGTGTTGACTCCGGGACAAAACATATCGTGTTGTGTATTGGATATTAGAGCAGCATTAGCAGTGTTAGTAGTGGGATCAAAAATGGCTGTCCAAGTTTTTCCTTGGTTACCGCCAAAAGAAAATTTATCCCTTGCTGACCATAACATTACTTTTCCGTCGGGCAGATTTGCCGCTGCCGCCGAGATTAAAGGCATGTTGATTACCGTACTCCAAGCACCACTTGCGCTATTGGCATTGGTCACTTGGTAGCCAACAAATTCAATTTCTGCGTCCCAGTCCTTAGTCATCTTGGCTTTGTAGGCAAGGTATTCTTCCCAGGTAAATGTTTTTCCAGAACAAAGCGTGATGGTCTTCACGGGGGGATCGGTTGCTTGCGTATTTAGTGTCAGGAAAAGGAGCAAAAAAATAAATTTAGTTCTTAAATTGTACATGGTAGTGATGGCATGAATAGATTAAAATAATGAGGTTAGATCTTTTTT
>JBCCJE010000921.1:0-2704 GCA_039027925.1 Bacteroidota bacterium | reverse complement strand
GAATAATTTCCACCGCAAATAGCTTTGTCCTTTGTTTGAATTGCTCAATGAACAATTGCTTTTCGTTTTGACTGTAACTCATAGTAAAGGTGTTTGTTGTCAAAGAGACCTGTTTAATGTGTAAATTTCCTGATGATCCCATTCATTGCAGCATTCACTCATTGTATCATTGCCCTAATGCGATTTATCAAAATCATCCACAATACTCAGCAACAAATTGATTTCCTCAAAAAACTCACTTATCAATTCGAAACTTACGTTTGACCTGAAGATATAAGGTTCAAGTATATCCTTTGGTTCAGTAATCGCAATGTAAATTTCATTTTTAATAAACGAAACGTAAATCTCTTTTTCCTTTTCTGACCTAAACTCCGCTATGGTGTGCTGCATATCGCTCGATAGAATATTATTGGTATCGGCATCCGCAGTAGCGTACGCTAAAAAATGATGCTCAAATTCAGGACTCAAGGTTTCCTCTTCCAGCTTTTGCCCACCTTTTAGATTAAAGGATCGAATAGTTTTGCTGAGATATTGTTTGAACTCTTTTGGTAAAATCAAGATTTCACCTTCCATCTCACGATTCAAATTGGCGTAAAGAAAAATACCACGAAAAACGTAATTTAAACGACTGCGCACTTTTGAATATTCTCTCACGTTGAGTTCGCTCAATTCAAAATCTAATTCCCCGATTTTTCCGCTGATGTAGTCTTCCCCTTTGTATTGATGTGCTGGCGTTTTGAATATCTGACTAGCATGAAATCGCCTTTGCTCAATCTTTCTTTTGCCGTCGTACTTGAGCGTTCCGTAGTTCACGCTATCATCCACAAAGTCTAAAATGAGATTCATCACATTGGGCTTGAATGTCAGTCTGAACTGCTGAATACGATACAACAAAAAACTGATGTAAAACCCGAAAGGGAGGACGAGAAAAAAAGCGAAAAGAGCTGCTTGAAAAAAAAGTAAAACAATGATTAAGGTAGCAATCAAAGTAACAGAAACGACGAGTAGGACTAATAGTCGCTTTCGGATGCGCTCCATTCTGACTAGCTCGGGATGAATGGTATGGTTATAAAATAAGCGGAAATCTGCAATGCGACGCATGAAATGAAATTAGAAAGGAATGATTACTTCATTTTCTGTTGGGAATAGATTATCAACAAGTTGCGGTTTTTGGGTAGTTAGTTTAGTTTTTCTTTAAACGATGTCAAATGAAACAGCCAAAAATCTTAGGTTATGGATGAGCTATTCCTGATTATCTACTTTTCCATTTTCTGATTCGTACACTTCGAGGTACTGCTGCACGACTTCATCAATGACGTCTTTCAGGTAAGATTTTTTTACCTTGGCGATTGACTTCAACTTTTTGAGTTTTTCTTTATCGAATACAAACGAAACTCGTTTTGTATTTTTTTCCGTTTGGATATCAATGATGCTACCTTCTACCGTACTCCGTATCAGAGAGTCAATCCCTCCCGACCGAGGAATAACTTTTCTTTTCTTCTTGGTCTTTTTAGGAGTGGCTTTATTGTCAGCTTTATCTTTTTTTCTTTTTTCGATTTGGGCTTCGATGGATTCGTGCATAACTTCCTGAAAAAGCATATCCAGATCATCCGAAAAGTTTTTGCCCGCATTCGCTTTTTTATCTATGTCTTTTTTAGAGTGGGGAGTAGGTTTTTGGATTTCGGGTAGAGATGCTTCTTCGGAGCGTTCTAATTCCAAAATAACATCCTCGATCGGTTCACCTCCCCAATCACCGAATAAACTTTCTAATCCTTTTTTAAATTTTTTCTTACTCAAACCTACTTTATTTTTGCAAACAGATAGCGATCTTTTTTTAATGAAATCGTCTGTTAAGGGTTGGTTTAAAAAATTAGTTTTCTCATCTCTCCAAACGTCATTAGAAAAAACGCAGGTATTGACTATTCGACACCTACGGGTTCTAATCTAGCCACAATTTCTTTGCAAAGGGCTAGATAATCTTTAGCTCCGTTGCTCTTGCGGCTGTAGGAAAAAATGTCTTTTCGTTGGGATGGTGCTTCCGCTAATGCTACATTATTTCTAATCAAGGTATTGAATACTTTTTTCCCGAAATATTTTTTAATGGTTTCTACCACGTCTCGATTCAGTACTTTTCGGGCGTCGTACATCGTAGCGATCACTCCCCCTATTTCTAACTGCTTATTCAATCGGAATCGAACTTTATCCACAATTTGCTTGATCTTCGCCAATCCTTGAAGGGCTAAAAATTCTGTCTGCAAAGGAATATAAACTACTTGGCTGCTAGTCAGTGCATTCAGGGTTAATAATCCTAAAGAAGGAGGACAATCAATGATAATATAATCATAGTCATCTTCAACTGTGGCAAAAAGCTCTTTGAGGATATACTCTCGCCCTGCTTCGTTGATGAGTTCCATTTCGGCACCCGATAAGTCCAATGATGACGTGATGACATCGAGGTTAGGCTTGTAGGTGTAAGGATCCAAGTCACTCTCGCCGCGCAGGGCTTCGTAGATAGTATTTTTTTGTCGGGGGATACCGAGTGATAAGGTAAGGTTAGCTTGGGGGTCAAGATCGACTAGGAGTATTTTTTTTCCTAGCTCTACTAATCCAGCTCCAATGTTGATTGCGGAGGTAGTTTTTCCGACGCCGCCTTTGTGATTGAGTAGTGAGATAATTTTTCCCATCCGGTATGTATCAATTTCTT
>JBCCJE010000920.1:0-2705 GCA_039027925.1 Bacteroidota bacterium | reverse complement strand
TCACTCATCACTTCTCACTCTTCTCTCCTCACCCCTTTCTAAAATAAAAAAAGATCATAGTTGTTGATGACGGATTACCCAGTGTGGATTTTTTGACAAAAAATTAACGAATCCAAAGTAAATAACCCGCCGCGAATGGGAGGACAAACAAAAAAGCATCAAACCGATCCAAGAAGCCACCGTGCCCCGGCATGATGGTACCAGAATCTTTGATACCCAAACTTCGCTTTAACATGGACTCTACCAAATCTCCCAACGACGCAAATACTGATACCAGACCTGCGAGGACTAACCAATTGGTCAAAGTCAACTCCTTGATGTAAATGCTTAGTAACCAAGCAATTGTAAAAGTAACTACGACACCCCCCGTAGAACCCTCCCACGTTTTTTTAGGAGAAATACGAGGAAAGAGTGGCGTTTTTCCAATCATTGAACCAATCACGTATGCCCCCGTATCGTTGGCCCACGTCAGTAGTAATAATCCTAGGACTATGGTGGGGTAGAAATGATCTCCATCCAAGGCGATGAACTGTAATAAGGTGAAGGGTACACCAACGTAGATAACACCCAAGAATATACTGCCTACATTGGAGAAAGGAAATACGGAACGTGTGGTAAGTTCGAAAATAAATGTCAAAAAAAGTAAAGGCGTAAAAATCAACAAGCACTTTACCAAGTAGTCTGGGTCTTCTACGGTGCGCAAATGAAAGAGTACACCCATGATGTAGGGCGTGATACCTAGCGCAACGCCTACTATTTTTCTGGATAAATCTCTAGTTCCTGTTTTTAGTCCGATGGTGAAAAACTCCCACAAGCTCAAAATAGTGATTAAACCAAAAAGAAGGAGAAAGGAGTTTTTGTGGAAAAATAAACCTCCTAACATTACTGCTACAAACACAATGGCAGTTACTGCCCTTTGCATAAGTCCACTCATATCCTGCAAGCTGTTTTTTGTTTTGAAAAATTTATTTCTCTTTTTGCAACTTTACCTCAAATCATCCAAAATAGTATTTTGGTCATCAAGTGCCATACTTGCTTGATCGGTGGAGGCATTTGCTTTTGGATTTAATTTTATCATCAACCAACTCAACCCCATGACCAGTAGCAGAGCAATCAAAGTCACCCCCCAATTGATGTCCACGGTGATTTCGTCCAGATTGATCTCGACCATTCCTTTTTGGTAAAAGTACTGACCCAATATCTGAAAAGCATTATTGAAAATATGAGCAATGATGGGCACCCACAAATTTCCTGTCCAATGAAACAGGTAGCCTAAGATACCACCCAGTAGCATTCTGGACAGAAATCCCTGAAACTGCATATGAATAGCACTAAAAATAAATGCCGCAATCCAAATACCCAGATGCGGGTTTTGTAATCGGTTCACTAATTTTTTTTGTAGAATACCTCTAAAAATTAATTCTTCTCCAATGCCCGGTAGGACGGCGATGATGAATAGATTGAACCACAATTCGTAGGATTGCTCTACCAGTAGCAGACTCCTTATCATATCAGCGGTAGATTCCTCCATACTCACAAAATAATCAGGGAGCGGCACTTGCAAATTGAGCCAGTAAGCAAATTGAGCCAACGGAAATGCCGCAGAGATAAGTAGCGTACCGAGGATTACATTAATTATATTGGGAAATTTATCAATACGTAAAACCCTAGTCCATTGAGATTTATAAAAAAAGATGGTAAAAACTAAAGCTGGAAAAATAAAGGTAGTGAGATGATTTATCATTAAGTTGGTACGGATAAAATTGCGCTCCTCGATTTGGCTTTCCTCACTCAGGCTACCCATAATAGTTGACATGTCCATATTCGTGATGTAACCGCATCCCGCAATTAGCCCTACGCCCACCATCATACTCACAAAAATAATCAGACCGAGCACCATCACCTTGAGCACAGGATCGTCATCATTGTATCTATTTTTTATTACACTGTATTGACTATTATCGTCATTCATTTTTAGGATAAATATTACTTTTGCCGCAAGATAAGAAAAATTGATTGCAAGCATCATTGACTATTCTCTTATTTATATATGACTCGACTCAGCGTAAACCTAAACAAAGTAGCCCTCATCAGAAATGCTAGAGGTGGCAATCTACCTAACCTAGAGCAAGTAGCTATTGATTGCGAAAAATTCGGCGCACAGGGTATAACCGTTCATCCTCGACCCGACGAAAGACACATCACGTACGCCGACATTCCTAGCCTCAAAAATATCGTAACTACAGAATATAATATTGAGGGAAATCCCACGCCACAGTTTATGCAATTGGTACTCGCCAACCGCCCCCATCAATGTACTTTAGTGCCCGATGATCCTAATCAGTTGACCTCCGATCACGGTTGGGACACCGTAAAACACGAAGGTTTACTTACAGAAATTATTAGTGAATTGAAGGCTGCGGGGATTCGTACTTCACTTTTTGTTGATCCCGACGAAAGGATGGTAGTAAGAGCAAAAAAAGTAGGAGCTGATAGAATAGAATTATACACCGGAGACTACGCCCACGACTTTAATAAAGACAAGAACTCGGCGGTAGCTCCTTTTGCGGCGGCCGCCAAAGTGGCAAACGACATAGGTATCGGTATCAATGCGGGGCACGATCTGAATTTGGATAATCTAAAATTTTTCAAAGAAAATATCCCCAATTTATTAGAAGTGTCCATCGGGCAGGCTTTGATCTCCG
>JBCCJE010000919.1:0-2715 GCA_039027925.1 Bacteroidota bacterium | reverse complement strand
TTACATTTTATGCGCAGTTATTTTTTCTTTATGCAAGGCGAAAAACGTAGGCGATGCAGGGCATCGGCGAGGCTTTTCAACGCAGCAGAAAGGAAAAAGAACAAGTAGAAAATGTAAAGTTATTATTGAACCATTCCTTATCAATTGAAGATAGTTTTATTCTTTAAAAATCAGCTTGGAAGCTACACCTTCCGCAGTTCTCAGACTCACGAAGTAGTTGCCCGATGAAAAGCTACTCATATCAATTTCGATGTTCAGTGCCTCCTGATTAAAGGCTTCCGTGTAGAGCACTCTTCCCAACACATCCACCACGTGGACTTCTCCCCGCTGCACATTCTCGAAGGCAGCGTTGATATTTAATGTTTGAGGAACAGGGTTGGGAAAAATTTCAAATTGATTCAAGCCTGCTATTGGATCATAGATGGAAGTTGGAATTTCGCCAGTAATGTACTGCCCTTGCAGCAGAAATAATTCATTGTCCGTAGGATTTTCCCAAACAGTCTGAATAGGAATCAAATCATCAGTAATGTCAACGTATTGTTCCAGACTCGGGGCAGCAGCTAAGGCATCAAACTTTAATGTAAATAATACTTCGCCATCTGATAAGCTTCCACTACCAGCAATATTGGTATCGAAAATAAGTGCATGTACACCCATTACACCATTCGGCGCCATTGATAAATTGGATTCGATTTGGAATACTGGAGATTCAATGGATTGGAAATCTAATAAATTAGCATCCCAAGAAAACGAATTTTGTAATCCCGCAATGTTTTTAAAATCAGCAACTGTCACTTTGACTTCTACCTCGTCACCTGCCTGAAAGCTAACCGCCGAAGTAGCAAAGATGGGACTAGGTGCAGTCGGAGGAGCTGGAACATAGTCAGCACTAACGGCGGGGTCTCCTACTTTAATGCCAATAAAATCCAATACGAGGTTGTCATTGGCAGCAGGATTAATTACAGGTACTAGACAGTCGGGTGTCATCGAGCAGAATTTCCAATTTTCGTTGGCACTCTGACTCATAGGAAGTCGTAAAGCCAGCTCCTGCATTTTAAACAAGTCCAAAGGAGTGACAGTTTCGGACGAGTTCACATCACTCTCCAAAAGTGGGATAAAATCAAATATTGAAACCTGTATGATGTGTCTCCTTAGTTCGATAAGATCTAGGATAGTCACGTCATCAAATTTGTTAAACTGCCCAAGTGGCTGTAACTCATAAGGGCCATCAACGGGAACATCCGTAAACTCGTACATCCCGTTGGCATCGGTAGTTGTAGTCATTCCGAACCACGGAAGGATGATATTCTCAATGGGATCGCCGTTATGTCGAGTGATCTGTCCAGAAATAGAAAAGGTTTGGGAAGTAAGTAGATTCGGTAGTAAAAAAACTACCACAAGAGATAAGTAAAATTTTCGCATGGATCATGGGTTTTTTAATGAAAAAATAAGTGTATAAAAAAAGTGGTCAAGAAGTGAATACTTCCTGACCGCTCTTACCATTTTTGATTCTACAAAAATAGAATCAAACCGTATCTAGTCTTTACAGATCAGAGGAAAAATCTCTGCTGCTTTTATTTGATGCTACTGTAAGGGCTTTATGATTTCACCATCTTTTGTTTTCAGGCTAATAAAATAAGCACCATCGGGAAGATTTGCAAATCCCATAGCCAAGCTCAATTCGTCGGTCTCAAAATTTTCTGAGTAAATACTCAATCCTTTTTCGTTGAAAATTTTAAGCTCAAAACTTTCCTCCACTTCAAAGGAGGCTAATACCTTCATGCTGTTAGTGCTTTTTTCTACTAGCTCAAACGATTTCAATGTACGAATGTCTTGGTTGCCTCCCTTTGGAGTCAACCGTGTATCAGTCATTTCGATTTTAAGGTCAAAGACTGCATCATTATTTCTTTGTAGTAGGTCTTGGGAAATCAGCGTTTGGGGAATCAAGATTAGAGCAACTACTAATGGGAGGAGTACTTTCTTCATGGGACTATGGTTTTGGTAATATGGTAAATTAATGGGTTAAGGGAATACTTTTATGTTTGTGATTATATGTTCAATGGGTCAAATATATGTTTTTTTTATAAAACATTTGACTAAATGTATCAAGGTTGGCATACCTTTAACACGATAATGATTGCCATTACATCAATAAAAACACACAAAAAGTCTATTGATTATCTTTTTTTTCTAGGTTCAGTTCTTGGTGAGTCGGCTCTTTGGGATCATCCTGTGTCGCATATCGGTACAACACGTAAAGCGATAAAATGGAAATAACGGCTAATGAGATGAAGGAAAATTTCCATCCCCAGATGTTGCCAAGGTATTCGCCTTCGTATTCATCTAGGAAATGAGGTTTTTTGTTTTTATCGCTCATTTGACTTTATAATTGATTTAGAAAAAAAAGTGAACCTAAAGGTAATCATTAGGTTGTATTAACCAACTGTGAAAACCTAAGCCAAAGATATTCAAAATATAACTACTACCATATCCAAAAACCATTGGCTATCTTTGAACTTTGTTGAATAATTAAAATTTCATTCATATATTGTTTTAATTATGCTTTACGAAAATGAACCTATTTATTTTCCCATTTTTAATCCCAAGTAATCTTACTTACATCTTTAAAAAATAATATGAAAAGAACTATATTTTACATTTTTCTCGCCTCCGTCGTAAGTTCTTTTTTAACTGTGATGATTTATAGATATTTTG
>JBCCJE010000918.1:0-2718 GCA_039027925.1 Bacteroidota bacterium | reverse complement strand
TCCCTGCCTGCCGGCAGGCAGGTTTTTCCTTTTTCCATCCTGAAAAAATATAAGCGTAGAGGGACTATGCTACCATTTTTTTAGATCGGCAAAAGAGAAAATAACCTACCCAACTTGTTCAATTAATTAATCTTTCATTCCTAAGCGCATAAAAGGGTAACCATCGTTGGCTCTAACCGCGTGAATCGTGGTGGCAGTTGGAATAACAACGCTAGGAACTGCCGTGTGTCTAATCGCAACAACAATTCGCCAGACAATCGCAACAACAATTTGGGGTTTCGGTTAGTCCTCAGCTCAAGGATGGATGGATTTCCGCTTTTGAACAGATGTTTATCCTGTTCCATAAATTTTAGTTTAGTGGACAAAAAAGAATCTGATCATTTTCAATTAGTAGAGATAGTAAGGATTCTTGAAAGTTGAATTTTGATTCTTAGATGAGATGATATCCAGTCTCAAATGCAAGGTATATGGAGGTTAAGCGACTTTCAACTTGATTACCAATGTGCCGTGCCTCTAGCACTCGGATATGAATGAATTTGGAATTTTCGATGCTACCGATATACCGCACCTCTGGTGCTCCACTAACTGGAAAAGTCACCGAGGTACAACACCTGGTTGCCATTATAACAATTAATTTACGTACATAAAGGTCAAATGAGCATTGCTAAGTATTAATTTCTAATTTGCGGAGCTATCAGATTTCTATTTTACACCAAGGTATGAATGTGATACCAACTAGTAAAATTTTTTCCCTCCAAAAAAATTCCTAACCTCCCTCATCCCCCCAAACATTTTACTAATTTTGGATTTCTCTAAAAAAAACATTTTACACCTTAAAAAAATCCATGCGGTACCGTTATTTTTTTCTGCTCCTAAGTTTTTTGTTTTTTAATTTTCAGTCCTCCGAAGAAACTGCCTTGTCCAATCGGGTAGCGAATTATGAGATAGACGTTCGGTTGGATGTAGTAGAAAAAAAACTATACGCCCATACCCAACTTGTCTGGAAAAATCCTTCGACTGATACGATACACGATCTCCAATTTCATCTTTACTACAATGCTTTTAAAAATTCAGAATCCACTTTCTTTCGAGAGCGAGGGCTACCAGATTTATTTCGAACAGCGTTGGAAGAAGGCAATTGGAGTTGGACGAAGATCACCAAGATTACCGATCAGTATGGTCATGATCTTACGCCCGCTATGCACTACATTCAGCCCGATGATGACAATACTTTTGATCAGACGGTGCTGCGGGTGCCGCTGCCGCAACCCGTTTTACCCAATGCAACTATCACGGTGGAATACGATTGGGAGGCTCGGATTCCAAAGACGATGATTCGGACGGGGTACAACAAGGATTTTTATTTTATGGCACAATGGTATCCTAAGGTGGGGGTGTACGAACCCGCAGGCATGCGCTACGCCGAGCAGGGGGCGTGGAACTGTCATCAGTACCATTCGAGTGGCGAGTACTACGGGGAGTTTGGTAATTATAAAGTGGCTATGACCGTTCCCAAAAATTATATGATTGGATCGAGCGGAACGATGACGGGCGAACCCAAGGTGAACCAAGATGAAACCAAGACTTGGACTTTTGTGGTGAATGATGTGATTGATTTTGCGTGGGGCGCTTCGCCGCATTTTGTGGAAAGTAAAATGAACTGGAAAGGGGTGGACGTTCGATTGCTGACCTACCCTGAGCACGAGCATTATAAGGGGCGTATTTTTTCTATCCTCACTACGACGATGGATTACTTTGAGGAAAAATTTGAAAAATATCCTTTCCCTTCCTTGACGGTAATTGCGCCTCCGATACACGGGGTGTTCACGGGAGGGATGGAGTACTCCACGTTGTTTACCACCTTGACCAATGATCTGCTGCCGACGGGATTGCGCTCTACGGAGATCCTGACCATTCACGAATTTGTACATCAGTATTTTCAGCAGATAGTAGCTAGCAACGAGATGGAGGAGGCGTGGATGGATGAGGGGATTACCAATTTTTACGAAGGAAAAGTAATGGATATGGTCTTTGGGGAAAAAACTTCGACCCTTGATTTTATGGGGCTACGAGCGGGTAATGCGGAGATGGATCGAGCCACATTGTTTGATATGGAAAACCCTGCGATTGCGCCCAACTCTTTGAATAGTTGGGAATTTCCTGGTGGGTCTTACCACGATATTCAGTACAGCAAGTCGGCGGTGTGGTTGACTACGTTGGAGCGACTACTTGGTTCGGAAGTTTTTGAGGAGGTGATGCGCACTTATTATTTGCGCTGGAAATTTAAACATCCCTGCGCCCAAGATTTTGTGGATGTGGTCAACGAAGTAGTCAAAGCTAAGTTGCCCGACGACTTCGGCGAAGGCATGGATTGGTTTTTCCAACAAGCTCTTTACGGGACGGAAATTTGTGATTACGCTGTTACAAATATTTCCAATGAACCCAAAAGAACGAGAGCGGGAATTTTTGCCGATGAAGATACCCCCGAACAATTTACCCCGATGAGAGATACTAATGATAATTTGTTGTACGGTTCGTCGGTGGAGGTACAGCGTATGGGCAATATGACGCTGCCCGTAGAAGTACGAATTATCTTTGCGGACGGAACGGAGATCACAGAAAAATGGGACGGGCTAGCTACGTACAAATCTTTTTACTACGAGCGATCTAGCCAAATTGAATGCGCAGAAATAGACCCGCAACACAAACTATTTTTGG
>JBCCJE010000917.1:0-2720 GCA_039027925.1 Bacteroidota bacterium | reverse complement strand
TCGTGGTAGTGCGTGGCAAAAAGCGTTTTCGGGCGTACATTGTTATGTAAAAATTCTGCAATCGCCCAAGCAATTGAAATGCCGTCGTAGGTACTCGTTCCTCTCCCTATTTCATCCAGTAAAATGAGACTCCGCTCGGAAATATTATTCATGATGCTCGCCGTTTCATTCATCTCCACCATGAAGGTAGATTCTCCCGAAGAAATATTATCCGACGCTCCTACCCTAGTGAAGACTTTATCAATCAAACCTAACTTGGCACTTTGCGCAGGAACAAAAGAACCCATCTGCGCCATCAAACATATCAAAGCAGTTTGTCGTAGCAAGGCAGATTTACCCGCCATGTTGGGCCCCGTAATCATCATAATTTGCTGCTCTTCGTTGTCGAGGTAAACATCATTGGGAACATAGTTTTCACCTAGCGGTAAATGTTCCTCAATCACGGGATGCCTTCCCGCTTTGATATCAATGGCGAAGGAATCATTGATCTCGGGTCGGCAATAATTATTCTTTTTAGCCACCTTGGAAAAACTCAATAAACAGTCTAATTGCGCAATCAAGTTAGCATTCAATTGAACGGGCTGAATATAATCAGCAATGGAAAAAACTAAATTTTCAAATAGCTTTTCTTCCAATGCTAAAATCTTTTCTTCCGCCCCTAAAATTTTTGCTTCCAATTTTTTTAGTTCCTCGGTGATGTATCTTTCAGCGTTGGTTAGGGTTTGTTTACGTATCCAATTTTCTGGAATCAAACCCTGATTTTTATATTTGTTGGTGACTTCCAAATAGTAACCAAAGACATTATTAAAACCAATTTTCAAATTAGCAATTCCCGTTTTTTCAGCTTCTGTAACTTGAATATCAGTCAGTAACGCTTTGCTATTTTTTACAATATGACGAAGATCGTCCAACTCCGGATGCCAACCGTCGGCGATCACTCCTCCTTTTGCGAGATTAACGGGAGGCTCTTCCATGATCTCTTTTTGGATTTGATCTCTGATGGTTTTGCAAGGGTTCAGATTGTCTCCTATTTTTCTTAAAAAAGCATTTTCACTTTTTTCTAACAATGCTTTGGTAGGGCCGATAGCGTCAAGGGCCTTCTTCAATTGAACGACCTCGCGAGGATTAATTTTTCCCAGAGGTACTTTGGAGATCAATCTTTCCAAGTCGCCAATCTGCCGAATGTTCAACTCGATGGATAAGGCCTGTTCGTTGTGTTTTAAAAACCAATCCACCATATCCAAGCGAGCCTCAATGGAAGTTTGTTTTTTCAACGGTAACACTACCCATTTTTTCATCAACCTTGCCCCCATCGGCGAGACAGTTCTGTCCAAAATATTGATTAGAGGAATACCGCTGGTGTGGTTGGAAAAAGCCAACTCCAAATTGCGAATGGTGAACCGATCTAACCAAACATATTTATCCGCCTGAATACGACTCAGAGAATTGATGTGTTTTAGATTAGTATTTTGAGTAGTGGCGAGATAGTGGAGGGTAGCCCCCGCAGCTATCTGGGCGAGTTTCATGGGCGCTACGCCAAATCCTTTAAGAGAAGCTACCTCAAATTGTTCGATCAATTTTTCGTGGGCATAGTCGGTAGCGTAGATCCAATCATCCAGAGGATAGGCATAAAATTTATCCCCAAAAGTACGTTCAAAAAGTTCTTTATTATTTTTTGAAAAAATAACTTCCGACGGTTGGAAACTTTGTAACAATTTATCTACATATTGGTTAGAGCCTTCCGTTACCAAAAATTCGCCCGTAGAAATATCGAGGAAAGAGATACCTACCTCTCCTTTTTTTCCAAAAAAAATAGAGGCTAGGTAATTATTCGTTCGGTGATCTAGCAGTTTATCATTGACGGCTACACCAGGGGTAACAACTTCGGTCACACCTCTTTTAACGATCTTTTTTTCTTTGCTAGGTTTTTCTAACTGCTCACAAATCGCCACTCGGTAGCCCGCCTTGACCAATCGAGGCAAGTACAAATCCATACTGTGATGGGGAAATCCCGCTAGTTCAATATCGCTTCCGCCGTTGTTTCTTTTGGTCAAAATAATACCCAACACTTGAGAAGCCGTGATGGCGTCCTCCCCAAAGGTTTCGTAAAAATCTCCGACCCGAAATAGGAGGATAGCCCCCGGATACTGCTTCTTCACTCCGAAGTACTGCTGCATCAACGGAGTGATTTTTTTCGATTTATTTGTGGTTTTCCCTTTCTTCGCCAATGTTATTTTTTTGCACAAATATAAGCATACACTTGTATTTTTCGAGATGGTTTTCCTATCTTTAAATCCTATCTCAAATTAAAGCCCAACTACTTCTGATGATGGTGTAGGATACTGCCTACTCCGTCTTGATTTTTTTCCATTCGTGTTCTACGGTCTTAAATACATACAAGATGATTCCATATTTTAACAACCTAACTGCGGAGGAGACTAGAGCGATGGTGGATGCCATACCTTTAATTACGATTCTGATTGCTGGCGCTCACAGTAATATAGATAGAAGGGAAAAAACTTGGGCTTTAAAATTATCAAGAATTAGGACATATTCTAATCCCGAAGACTTACATGAGTATTATCATTATGTAGGTGCTTCCTTTGGAGATATGCTCAATAACTACATTGATAAACTTCCGAAAAAAGTCCCCCATGTCGAGCGCTGCGGCCGAGGCAAACCCCAGCCGCGCCATCGCGGCGCGAAGGGCCGCGGTGTGG
>JBCCJE010000916.1:0-2735 GCA_039027925.1 Bacteroidota bacterium | reverse complement strand
GGAATACCGAAGTCAGAATTGAACGAGTTGGAGGTAATATGAAAAAAGTCGCTCGTAGTAACTAAGTTAAACCAATGTTCGGGAATGACCATCGGGGCAGTCGTATCTTTTAATTCTTCAAAACTAAAATTGGGCACTAAGTTCTGAGCATTGATACTCAGGCCGTAGAGAATGGAAAGGATAATTGAGAATAGTAATCGCATGTTTTAATATTTTTTAACTTCTACTTCAATAGACGAGATATTCCCAAGTTTGGTGAGTGATTGATAGGTAATATTTACGGCTAAATATTGCTATAAAAAATTCAAAGCGTCATTTCTACTTTTCCTTTCCGTCGTGTAGTTTGTTTCCAGATACTGGCAGTGATGGATTCCAGTCCAATTTGTTGAGCTTGGAGCATCGTAGAAATCATACTGGCTTCACTAAACGACCAAAACAATCCTGTTTCCAAGAGATAGGGTTTTCCAGTTTGGGCATGTATCCTGAAATCATACATGGAAAAATGTAGAATTTTCTAGTCGGCTGTTTTTATTTATCAATAATCAGCTTGGTGGAGGCGATTTGATCGTTCGTTTCAAAGGAGATAAAATAAATGCCATTGCTATAATGGGAAATGTCGAATGTCCGCAAGTCCTTGACAAAAACTTCCGCCGAGTAAACTGTTTGCCCCATCGTATTAAAAATAAACATACGCACGGGCAAGTCATTATCAATATCCAAATCAATATGAATACAATCCGACGCTGGATTTGGAAATATACTGATGTCATCTTTGGTGAGCGTAATGTCAATGGGATTGGTGACCAAGTCGCAGCGATTAGAATTTCGTAGTGATCCTCTGATGCCATTTTCGTCCAAGGTGGCGAGCATCCGCATTTTTTGTCCTTCGGTAAACATCGCTAGGCAGTTGTCGTCCACGTAGTTCATAAAATTCATAAACATATCTTCCGTACCACAAGACACCTGCGGGTGCATCGGACACCCCGAGTAGGCTTTCATCTGAACGGGGGTATCCTCCACAAAGTCAGTACCGTTGCATCCGCCTTCACCCCACAGATGATAAAGATTCAAAAAATGCCCCATCTCGTGGGTGAGGGTTCTGCCCAAATAAAAGCCATTGACCGTAGAGCAGAAAAAACCAAAAGCTACGGGATCAATGATGATTCCATCTTCTTCGAGGAAAGGAACTTGTCCCGGCATGGTGGCTTCTCCGATGGGTTGCCCCGCCATTTGACCTACCCAAATATTGATATATTTATCTTGATCCCAAGCGTCACTACCTCCGTAAGTGTCGTAGCAGATGGCGCGCCTTCCGCTGACGCGCAGTGTACCGATGCCCGCTTGGTTAGTGTTTTTTCTCACGATTCCGTTGGTGTCTTTTCCGTCGGGGTCTATTGATGCTAAGCAAAACTCCACTTCGGTGTCGGCAACCAACGATTGGAATACGGCTGGAACAGTAGATATATTTTCGTTCATCTTCCTAAAGTCAGCACTCAGTCCGTCAATCTGCGCTTGGATTTCGAAGTCAGAAAAGTTCTCGGACTCATCGGTATATAATACGTGAACGACTACGGGGATAGTGATAATTTCTCGGAGACCGACTCGACTTTGGTTTTCGTAAATCCATTGTTGTGTAAAATCCTCGATCTCTTCTATGTTCCTAATTTGTTCTTCGCTGAGGTGCTGATCCCCTCGCAGGGAGGCATCCAATCCACACATCACTTCCTGAGTAAGTCCACGATTACACCAAAAAAGTAAGCACAATAAGAGGGGTAAATATCTTTGCATCATATGATAAACCAACGAGTGAAAACTAAAAACTGTTTCCCCGTCTTTCTCTTAAATTAATTTTTTTGTCGGGAAAAAATCCTTTTACTGGAATGGATTGTAGGATGGAAGTTAGGTAAGTGAAGAATCCTTTTTTAAAACTATAATCTCGAATGGGGTATTGCTCAAAGGCACGAAGTTTTTTATACCTATCAGCATACAGGGTTGGAAAAAACCTTGGTGGCTTTGAGCCTTAGTGGCAATAAAAATGCGTAGCCACAAAGTCGCAAAGGCACGAAGTTTTTTATACCTGTCGGTACACAGGTTGGAAAAAACCTTGGTGGCTTTGTGCCTTAGTGGCATTAAAAAAAATGCGTAGTCACAAAGTCGCTAAGGCACGAAGTTTTTTATACCTGTCGGTACACAGGTTTTAAAAAAACCTTAGTGGCTTCGTACCTTAGTGGCATGCAAAAAAAAATGAGTAGCCACAAAGTCGCTAAGGCACGAAGGTTTTTACACCTATCAGCATAAAGGTTTGGAAAAAACCTTGGTGGCTTTGTGCCTTAGTGGCATTAAAAAAAAATAGCTATCAAAAGAAATCATAACAATTTACTTTCCTAGGTTTTTTTCTTTTTCCTTTCTTTGGTTTTAGCATCGTCAGTCCCGACCATCTAAAGGCTATTTCGTAAACACCACCAGCTCTCGTACCCAACCCAGAAGTATTCGCATCGTAGCTAAGCCCGATAAAGTAGCGGTGCATCCTACTGGCTTCGATGTGCGTACCCAGCGCAAAGATCAGCGCATTTGTATTTTTAAATCCTAGGATGGGCACTTTATTTTGGTACATCGCCCCGAAGTAAATACCATCAAAAATAAGATAGGCACCGTAGGTAATCACCTGGAGATTTTGTCGGAGGTTCAGTAAATTTTCTCCTTGTATATCGTACTTTAAGTTAGGCGATATGGAG
>JBCCJE010000915.1:0-2736 GCA_039027925.1 Bacteroidota bacterium | reverse complement strand
TCTCTTATTTTTTTGGAATGATTAAATGCGGTGAGTCAAAATATTTTGTGGAAGTATGTCTGTTTATGATGTTTCCCAACAACCATACTAAGAGCTTCCAAAAATTGAGGCTTTGACTCGCCCAAATATTTCTCTCAGGTTGATTGTTTTCTCAAAGTAGGTCGAAAGGTAGCACTTTATTTTGATGATTTAGATTAAATCAAATATTAATTCTGTACGGTTTACACTTTTTTAGGATACAAAAATGATGAATTTTAACGATTTCTCCCAACACAAAAAAATATCCCCTTAACTAGCTACACTAATTAAAAGGATATTTTTTTGTATTGTAAAATTAATATTCTTCTTATAACTTTTTTAAAAATTAGGGCAATAAACATTTCTGACTTCTGGGCCACAAATCTTGTAAATCATGGAGAACTCGAAAGCACCATTGGCATTACTAGCAGGTCGAAGGCTCGATACATTCACATCGTAGCTGAACCCGATAGAAAATTGCTCATAATCAAACCGAGTAGATAAGATCAAAGCGTCCGAAGTGATGGCGTCTTTGAAATGATTGGAAATACGGAACCATGCTCCTACTTGGAAGGCTTGGTTCAATCGTCTGCTTTTTCCTAGCAAAAATTTCAAACTAGTACCTGTGTTCAACTGAAAGGAGGGCCCTTGGAAAAAAGTAACCACACCGGGCACTAACCCAACTCGATTGGATACTAAAAATTCACCTCCAGCGTGGATGGTAAATTTGCTGTATAGTTCTTCGAATCTTTCGGTTTCAAAGGATTGGTTCGCTCTGTTTAGGTGGCTGAAAGCACCTCCGATGTAGAAGTTATTGTCTTCATCAAAGACTGAAAACCATAACAATCCAGCAGCAATATCTGCAAATAAGAAGTTATTTCTGTCGAAATTTTCATTGGTAGCAGCACCAGGATTAAAGCCTCCATTTCCGTCATGCTGGCTGCCGTAACGTAGTGCTAAAAAATCTATACTCCTCTGGGAAGCACCAGCATCTGCTCCAACAACTAGGTAATTACCAGATGTTCGACCGCCGCTCATTTTTTTGCTGTAAGAAAAGGACAGTCTTCCCTGCAGGGTGGCGAAGTTAGATTCTCCTGCGCGGTCTCCCCAAAAAGTACCCCCCACTCCGAAATAATCATTTCTTCCTACGGGAATTTTTTGGTCATAAGATACCGAGTAAGTAGAAAAGGCATTGGCTTTAAGCACACTAGCCCATTGATTCCGATAGTTTCCTACTAATCGGACATTACAATTCATAACACCAGTTAACGCGGGGTTCAAGTTGAGAGGGGAAGAATAAAATTGCGAAAAGTGGATGTCTTGTGCGGTTATGGAAGCTGTGCCGACCACAGCGAAGAGGATAACAAGTAGTTGTCTCAAATTTTTCATGAATCAGTAATTTGAACCTTTAAAAATTAGAAAATAAAAATTGGACAAGGGATTTTTTAGCTAGGTCGAAAATGCAATAGCACGTAAAAATACAGAAAATCAACTAATAATGAAATGATGGGAGGGAAAGTTCGTGATTTTAAATAACATCAAAATAACGTATTTCCATTTTTTCATATTTCAACACTTGGCTAAAAAATATTACGTTGTTGAGATGCAATTTAATAGAAAACTGCTGCCTGTCTTTTTATTTTGAAGCATAAAAATCAGAAATGTAAAATTTTTGACAACAACCTAAGCAATAGTGAATACGTTGGTGTTCGGCGTTTTTAATCTTCATTTTTCCAAATAGCGCCGTATTCTTCTACCAAAATATTATCATAATCATCGGCTTTGTCAAAAAGATATTGCAATAGCTTCATCCCCGTATCCATATTCAGATAGCGATCATAAATCAAAAGAGAAAGAACGATGTCATTCTCTCGGATGCTAAATGTAAGTCCTTCGATTTCGTAATTTTGTTTGAGGAGGTATTCGTAGAGGGGTTTGATATTTTCTTTTGGTAGGACACACAGGGCAGCATCTCCCATGATTAGACCAGTTTTCTCGTGGTACGAAATATTGATGGTAGCACTTCCTTGGATAATTTCCCAATTGTTAGGACCAATGCGGGAAAGCCCTACGTTATGACCTAACTTATCCAAGAGTTCTTCTATCGTTTTCGAGATACCCAGCGCTTCGTACTCCTCTACCTGAGTGGGCAGTTGCACCTTAGCACCGCAGTGCGGGCAATAGCTGTTGTCTATCGTGGATTCGAATACGACGTTAGAACAAGAACTACACCGAACTCCAATCTGATCTTCGGAGTTTTGAAATTCTACGATGGATTGATGGAGGTATTTTGCGGGTAGAGAAAATCCCACATTATTCCCATTTTGAATGATAAAAGTATTCACGCCAACGATCTCTCCATTTCGATTGATGAGGGGGCCTCCGCTGTTGCCAGGATTTAATGCTGCATCGTGTTGGATATAATCAATATCATTTTTTTCTTCTTCTACGTTCGAAACGATCCCCTGCGTAGCCGAGTATTTTAGACCGAAGGGATGCCCCGCAGCAATGACGGGTTCTCCTCTTTCGATGCTCTCCCCCGCAAATAACTGCACCTCGGGAGATGCTATGACATTTGGCGGTTGTAAAAATGCAAGATCGTGCCGAACGTCAGAGAAGATCACTTTCGTCATTTGCTTTTCAAATTGCTCGCCGTTGATGACCACTTCCCGAGGTGCAGTTATTTGCGGGGGAGAGCATCGAAAGAGGAGAACCCGT
>JBCCJE010000914.1:0-2739 GCA_039027925.1 Bacteroidota bacterium | reverse complement strand
CCGAGAATGTGGAGGCCAACGAGGAGGAGGAATAAAATCCTTAACAGATTTTAACATCGGCAACGGTAAATTTAACTGAATAAAAACTGTCACTTTGAGGATTTGCACCGTCTTATTGATGGTTTTTTGAAATACTTTTACCAACTTAACCAACGTTTGAGACAACGTAAATTTTTAATCAATAAAATTATTAAACCATAAGAAATGAAAAAAACATTCCTTTTATTACTTGCATTTTTGGTGATTGGCACGAGTGCTTCCTTTGCACAGGATACGAAGGCCATCAAAAAAACACTTAAATCTTCTTCCAAAGCACTTAAAAAATTCAAAACGGATCCTTCCAACATGGCAAAACTCGAAGATGCCAAATCCGCAGTAGATCAAGCTATGGAAATGGACGGTGCGCAGAATATGCCCGAAGTCTGGAATGCAAAAGGCGATATTTATCAGTTTTTAGCTGAAAACGAATTGAGTTCAAGAGAGAAATTGAGAGTGGAAGCTCAGCTTAAAGGTGGCGATGCAGCAGCAGCCCCCATCGAATACAATTTTCAATATCCAGAGGCGGCGGTGACTGCTTACGAAGCGTACGCAAAGGCACTTGAACTCACCGAGAAAAAAAGTTCAAAGACTAAGATTATTAAAAATCTTGAAACCACTAATCGGCATCTGAACGACGTTGGATTGTACTCCTACGAAAACCAAGATTATAAAAATGCGTACAAACTTTTCAACGCACTCGTTGCTTCCAACGAGATCGTCGAATCCAACGGTGGAAAGCCACTCCTCGATGCGCCCGACAAGGTAGAGAATATGACATTTTATGCTGGCTTATCGGCGCAGTATGGTGGAATGATGGACGAAGCAACGGTCGTTTTTCAAAAGCTATACGATAAGGGAACAAAAAAAGTAGAGGTTTATGATGCCCTCTTCAAGGCCAACTTGGAGAAGAATTCCGAGCAAGCACTAAAGTACCTCGAAGAAGGAAGAGCAATTGATCCAGAAAATATTGGACTTCTTTTTTCCGAAATCAATTACTACTTGAAAAGAGGGGAGTATGCTAAGCTAGAGGGAAAAATCCAAGAGGCCATGAAAAAAGAACCCAACAATGCTAGCTTGAGAGCAGTCATGGGTAACGTTTACAATGATTTTTACAAAAAAGAAAAGGACGATGCACAAAAGGCGGAGGAATATTTCAACAAAGCAGAAGATTATTACAAGCAGGCCTTAGAGATCGACGACGAAAGTTTTGAAGCCTTGTACAGCCTAGGAGAATTGAATTATAACAAAGCAGCCGGTTTGGTAACAAAATATAACGAATTGCCCCTAACTGCGTCGCAGCGTGAGGTAGATCAGTTAAAAGCTAATTACTTGAATGCCTTCGATAAAGCATTGCCTTACTTCTTGAAAGCTGATGAAATCAACTCCAAAGATTACAATACGATTCTTGCCTTAAAAGAAATCTACGCTAAAAAGGATGACTTTACGAAGTCCAATGAGTACAAAGCAAGATTGGAGGCTATGAAGTAGCCAAGCAGCAGAGGTAGTTACAACTAAGGAAAACTCCGTTTGGTAAGCCAAGCGGAGTTTTCTTTTTTTAGGAATGGGAAATTAATAACTGAAGAATTTTGACTAGAGGATTTCCCGTCTGCTCCGCTTGTGGGAAATAGACCGTCAAAAACTGTATTTATTATTTTCCATTCCTTACTTTTGCCGACGATTTAATTATTACTGTTACTGATACCGAAAAATATTCCATGATCCTTTCAGGAGATTACAAACCGACGAAGCGGAGCAATCCCAGCTATCTCTATTCCATTTTGAGTGTTGCCCTGGTGTTGTTTCTTTTAGGGTTTTTTAGCCTTTTCCTGATCCACGCTCCCAAGTGGGTAAAAGCGTACAAGGAACATGTAAATATCATGATCGAGGTGAAAGGCAAAACCAATCAGGAGGAAATCGTTCAGTTGACCAACACTTTAAAAAATATACCGTACATCAAAGGAGAGTCGGTAGCATTTGTGAGCAAAGAGCAAATTGCGGAAGAGATGAAAGAGGAGCTAGGTACTGCTGAAAATACGCTGGAGATTGTCAATCCATTTTACGATATGGTTATTTTCAATCTGGAAGCAGATTACATGCAAAAAGATAGCATTGAAAATATTCGAGCCGTAGTACTAAAAAATCCAGTTGTAAAAGACTTGTTTTTTCAGGAGTTGCTGGTGGATGATTTTAATGCCAACCTCAAGCGAATCGGGTACGTCGCTATTTTTTTAGGGTTATTTTTTGTGCTGATTGCCGTGGTGTTAATCCACAACACGATCAGACTAGCAATGTACTCCAATCGTTTTTTGATAAAAAACATGCAGTTGGTTGGGGCAACTTGGAAGTTCATCAGCCAACCTTATTTGAATAGAGGTCTGATTAATGGATTGTGGAGTGGAGGTCTTGCGATCGTCCTGTTGGTAAGTGTGGTTTTTTTTATTAATTATCATTTTCCCGAAATGAGATTTGATGTGTGGCTGAAAGATTACGTCGGGATTATCCTCGTGATGATGGGCTTGGTTTAACTAGGGATCATCATCACTTATCTGAGCACATACTTTGTGGTCAACAAATATCTAAAAATGCGATTGGACGATTTGTACTGAATGGATAGTAGCAGTTAGAAAAAAATCAACAACATCTGACAGAGGTGCGCCGCCACCAAAATTAAAAATTTAGAATTAAGTATAAAATATGAGT
>JBCCJE010000913.1:0-2740 GCA_039027925.1 Bacteroidota bacterium | reverse complement strand
GTCACAAGTTATGGTGTCAATGGGCAGTACGACATCTACCACGGGAGCTGTAAAAGATTGATTTACAGTCACTTGTGCACTATCCACACACCCCGTAAGGTCATTTTCAATAATCAATTGATACACCCCTGCGCTATCTACGGAAGGGGTCAGGGTATTTCCTCCACTAGCCAAATCAGCACCACTCAGCGTGAGCCATTGGAAGGAAAAATTATTGCCCTGCGACGAATTGGTAGCGTCCAATTGATCGGTAGGCATCGTACAACTTAACAATACATTTCCGCCCACATCTACAACGGGGGCAATGGTATCTATCGAGATTTCGACGGTATCAATTGCTGTACAAAAATTTGTGGTATCAGTTACGAGGAGTTCGTAACTTCCCGCCGAGTCAACCGCAGGTTGCAACGTCGTTGCTCCTAGCAATATATTTCCATCTGAGGTATTCCATTGGTAAATTAAGTTCGTTCCCTGCGATGAATCCGTCCCGTCCAAGAGTAAAGTAGGATTATCACAATTGATTTGAGCGTCCGTACCTGCATCCGCAATGGGTACGGTAGTATTTTGTAAAATCAAAACGGTGTCTTCCGCAGCGCATCCGTTGGAGTTGTTGATCACATTCAAAAAGTAAGTACCGCCCGCATCAACTAGCGGATTTAAGGTAAACGTATCTTGAACGATATTGCCATCCGCTGTTGTCCATTCGTAAGAAAAATCATTCCCCGTAGAAGTGCCTGATCCATCCAAAACGATGGTGGGTACGGCGCAATTTATCAAACTATCTATACCCGCATTGACCAGCGGAATGGTTAGACTAGAATCTACTTCAACGGAGTCTATGACCGTGCACGTCACCCCATTCAGACTAGAAGTAACTGCTAAAAAATATTTCCCAGCAGCATCTACGGTAATTGTATTTTCATTGTTATTTCCCAAAATGTTTCCAGCGGAGGTACTCCATTGGTAAGTGATATTAGTGCTCGTAGATGAATTACTACCATCCAACGTCACCGTCGAATTATTACAATCAATAGTTAGGGGCGGTGCAATTTCGGCATTTGGAGTTAGTACCGTTAAGTCCAAATTCACCGTGCTATCGCAGCCAGATACGTTGGTCAAATTCACCGTGTAGTTTCCAGTAGTGATGAAAAAATCATTACTGATAAAAAAAGTATCACCAGCACACAACGTGGAGGTTAGGTCAACCGTATTCGGAAAAACTTCCGTCAGGGTCAGTTCCACCGTGGTGTCACAATTGTTTGGTGCAGGCAATGTAACAATGTACACACCAGAAGTATTAAAAGTATTTCCACCCAATTCGTAGTCCTCGCCATCGCAAAAAGTATCGGATAAAAATACCATGTCGGGATAAGGCGCAATGGTCACTTGAATACAGTCATCAGAAATATCACCACAAAAAGGTGGATTGTTCATCAGCATATTGTCGAGGTCGGTGATGGTCATTGTTCCATTCGGACTAGGAATCGAACCCAGATCAGCAGTCAGATAAGACAATCCACAAACCTCGTAAGTGCCCACAGCAAACGTAGAAAAATCAGGTGCAGTATCGTAGTTTTCAATGATAGTATTATGCGCAACGATGTAAGTGTAGCTGTACTGATTATTGGGTTCTTCCCCAAAATTGTAAAATGGTGCAATATTCCCAGTAAAAGCATCACCTTCACAAATTTCAATATCATCAATACCCGAAAGATCACCAGCATTGGCAGCACAGCCAGAACATCCTAGCCCCGACTCATCGCAAAATAGAAGCGACCAACCATTCAACGCACCTCCTCCTTGCGTGGGACTTCCGTTGGTCACGGTCAGTACCCAATCTCCATCTACTGTTCCACCAAAATCTTCCAGGCAGCCCAAGTAAGGATAGTAAGACCCCGTGTAATTGGTGAAGACTCCCCAATTTTGCAAGTTTGTCCATTGGTCATTAAAGGGTACGCCGTTGGGCAAAAGATCGGGCGTAACAGGATCAGCACAAGGTAAAAAGCTAATGTCCCAGTTGGAAAAAAGCGTAGTGCCCGGAAAATTATCGTAGGGGCCCATCAGGGTAATGACATCTCCGCTGGGGGCAGTGAGGGTAATTGTCAAACTCCAAATGTGCGGAAAGTCTATATCCAGAAAAACGCCACAAACGCCTTGTCCCGGGCTATTCAATACATTATTCGTCGCCCCCGAAATATTTAGGATGTAAGAGGTCGTGGAGTTCACGTTGATCGGCCCGGCACATCCCACACACTCGCACCCCTGCGCTTGTAATTTTTCGGTAGCGAAAAAGGACAAAAAAAGTAAGCACAAAAACAACTTGATATGCCTTACTGGTAAAAATGTTTTGGGATGCATTTAAGATTATGAATTTAGAATTATGGATTATGAATTATGAACAACTCAGATATGCCAAATCTTTGAGATTTGGCATATCTCCAGATTCGTGGTACAAATGCTTTGAAACCCCTTACTTGAATCAGGTGCAGCCCTATCATTGCTTCGAAAATACTGATTCCTAATTTGCGGGGCTACCTATCAGATAGTTTAACTCATTACTATTTTTTGATACCCATTGCGTATAAACTGCTGCCTTCAAAACAATATTTTGTTTATACAAAAACTACTCATTATCAATCTCTTGTATTTTGGCTTTCGCCCAAAAGATTACTTTTAATGACCAATAAAAAATGAAGATTAAGGTGCGATATTGAAGTAGGATTTTCCTTGGGATAGGATG
>JBCCJE010000912.1:0-2740 GCA_039027925.1 Bacteroidota bacterium | reverse complement strand
TTCCAACAGAGAAAAGACCGGTTTTAGAAATCTTCACTATTAGTAATCAAATTAGTGAAAATCCAAACCAACTTACTCTTTTTTAGTGGTTTATCATTCATTAATCTTGTCAACCTATTTTAGGTATGGACACTCACAGCCGCTATTCCTGGTAATTCTTTCCCCTCCAAAAACTCTAGCATTGCGCCACCGCCGGTAGAAACGTAGCTGACTTCGTCCGCCAATCCCATCTGATTCACCGCCGCTACAGAATCACCGCCACCCACCAAAGAGAAAGCACCGTGAGCAGTAGCCTTAGCAACGGCCTTAGCAACCGCCATTGTCCCTTTAGCGAAAGGTTTCATTTCAAAAACTCCCATTGGACCATTCCATAAAATGGTATTCGAATTGACGATGATAGCCGCAAATTCTTTTTGTGCTTTGGGGCCGATGTCCAGTCCCATCCAATCTTTTCTGATGCGCATGGAATACGCAGTATCTCGTTTAGCTTTTGCCGAAAAATTATCAGCTATCGTAGAATCTTTCGGTAAATAAATCTTTACGTTTTTTGATTTTGCGTTTTGTAACAATTTACTTGCAAGTTCTATCTTATCAGCTTCCACCAACGAATTGCCTGTCTTACCGCCCTTGGCTTGGATGAAAGTATAAGCCATTCCTCCCCCGATGACGATATTATTGGCGAAGTCCATTAGCTTTTCTAATAGTAAAATTTTATCGGATACTTTGGCACCACCCACGATGGCCGTTACGGGGCTTTGGGGATCGTTGAGTAGTTTATTAGCATTTTCGATTTCTTTTTCCATCAAAAATCCAAAGCATTTATTTTCTTTTTTAAAATACTGCGCAATGACTGCGGTGGAAGCGTGTGCACGGTGTGCTGTACCGAAAGCATCATTGACGTAGAGATCTCCTAGCTTGGCCATTGCTTTGGCGAGCGCAGGATCACCTTTGGTTTCGCCCTCGTTAAACCTTGTATTTTCTAATAATAAAATATCTCCGCCTTTTAGAGTCGCAACCATTTTCTCCGCCTCATCGCCAACCGTCGTTGGGCAGAACTTTACTTTTTTTCTCAGTTTCTTATTGAGAGGTTTAATCAGATGTCGTAAGGTGAATTTTTCCACATCAATCGTTCCGTCCTCTTTACGCTTTTTTTGTGGTCTTCCGAGATGAGACATTAAGATAACGGCTCCTCCTTTTTTCAAAATATGCTTGATGGTAGGGAGTGCAGATCGGATACGGGTATCATCCGTAATGTTATGATTATCATCTAAAGGAACATTGAAGTCCACACGGACTAATACCTTTTTATCTTTAAATTGTAAATTCATCTTGGTTTTAATTTTATAAAGATTATGTCAAAAAGATTTAAGCAACAAACGGTGCGAAAATAAAAAACACCATCAAGAATCCAGTTCCTGATGGTGTTTTTATTTTTCGAAAATTACATATTCCTAAGCTACTGCGACTTTTTTTCTGGAAGTACTTTTAGTGCCTGATAACTTAGCAATCTTAACCGTAAAGTCAGACAGCCTTGCGGAGTATCCCGCTTCGTTATCGTACCAACTTACGACTTTGACCATTTTACCAATCACGTTAGTTAATTGGCTATCGAAAATAGAAGAATATTTATTTCCAATAATATCAGAAGAAACTATCGGTGCATCTTCGTATTGAAGGATGCCTCGCATCTTCCCTCTCGCCGCTTTTCGGAATACTTCATTGACTGCTTCAATGGTTGTTTCTTTGGAAGTGACTACGTTGAGTTCGATCAAAGACCCCGTGATAACTGGTACTCGAAAAGCCATTGCGCTCAACTTGCCCGCCACAGAGGGGACTACTTTACCAACTGCCGATGCTGCTCCCGTAGAGGTAGGAACAATATTTACCGTAGCCGCCCGTGCCCTTCTGAGATCGCTGTGCGGAGCATCTTGGATACGCTGATCGGCGGTAAATGCGTGAGTAGTAGTGATAGAACCGTACTCAATCCCAAAATTATCATCTATCAATTTTGCAACGGGAGCCAAACAATTAGTGGTGCAAGAGGCATTTGAAAATATATTGTTAGACAAGTCCAAATCTTTATCATTCACGCCGAGTACAATCGTTTGGATGCCATCACTTTTTGCAGGGGCGGAGAGCACTACTTTTTTTGCACCTGCTTCTAAGTGCATACCCGCTTTTTCGGCAGTTCGGAAAATACCTGTACACTCTAGCACCACATCAACTTTCATTTTTTTCCAAGGAAGGGCTGCTGGATTTCGCTCTGTCAAAGCAACAATTTTTTTATTGCCGATCATAATGTGTTTGTCATCTGCACTTACTTTACCTTTGAAAGTTCCCTGCGCAGAATCGTACTTAAACAAATGTGCAAGTGTATTGTTATCCGTCAAGTCATTAATCGCCACCACTTCAATATCCTTTTTACTAAGCAGATTTCTTAATGTTAATCGTCCGATACGACCAAAGCCGTTGATTGCAATTCTTTTTGTTGCCATTACATGATTGGTTTTAATGTTTTTTATTAATGATTTTAAAACGTACTACGTTGGGATATGTTTAGCTAATTTTCCCAAAAAATTGCGGCAAAGATACACTCTTAGTGTAGAAAAAACAATAATGTTTTTCTGGTATGTATTTTTCAAATAGCACTAGATTTTTAGGCTTCTCGTATCGGACGATTAACATTAAGAAATCTGCTTAGTAAAAAGGATATTGAAGTGGTGGCGATTAATGACTTGAC
>JBCCJE010000911.1:0-2744 GCA_039027925.1 Bacteroidota bacterium | reverse complement strand
GGGAAATTCTATTCAAGTCTTGTAACCTATAACTCAAGCTAAATTAAAAAATGATGAAATTTAAATTTGTAACTCTGCTTGCTCTACTTTCACTCACTCTTGTTCATTCGTGTTTGTTAGCTGATGAGTGCGACGGTATGGAAGTTGATCAATTTTTCCAAATTATTTTGGATTCGTAGTGCAATAAGTATGATGATTAAACGGTCAATCAATCACCTTAAAAGTCGTTCTTCGATTTGCTTGATGTTCCTCTTCGGTACATCGAGAACAAGCACAATCAACGGCGGGCGCACTCTTGCCGTAGCCCTTGGCCTCCAGCCGATCTTCATCTACTCCTTTGGTAATTAAAAACTCAACTGCCGATTGTGCTCGCCGTTGTGATAGGGTTTGGTTGTATCCAGTTCTACCCCGACAGTCCGTATGGGATGCCATTTGAATCCTGATGTTGGGATTTTGGAGTAAGGTGCTCGCCAGTTCGTTCAAGGTAGGTTCAGCGTCCTTACGAATATTCCATTTATCAAAATCGTAGTAAATATTGTCCAGCGTGATTTCTTTATCTTTAAATATTTTGTCTAGTACGATTTCCACCTCAAAATTTAAGATGGGATTATTAGGATCCTTGGCAATGCCTTTGGAGCTAAAGCGATTAGAATTGTTAAAATATCCCTCTTTGTATGCGAAGAAATTATAATCAGTATTTTCCTCCAACTCAATTCTCACCTTGCCCTCTTCGTCCACGTTTATAGTTTTCTTTTTCCCATTGATATTGATGTCCACGGTGGATTCTGGCAGCGGTTTTCTACCTAGCACTTTACTATTCGGATTATCCGCAAAACGGTAAATTTTTTCCAAAACATAAACATCCAAAATCATTTTGTAAACGATCGGCTCGGGATCGTTTTCTACTACGGGCGGGGGGGGCGGCGGTGTTCTTCTCACAAAACGATAAATATCATCGCTACCCAAACCGTCCACTCGCGAAGAACAAAAATATCCTTCCTGCTCGATCTTATCTTTGCCCGGTTGGAAATTAGGATCTACCACGTAGCCAAAATCATCCCATCCAGAGTTGATGGGTGCCTTCAGGTTTAGCACAGGAGTCCACGCGTCGTCTTGTGTTCGGAACGAACTAAAAATATCCAAACCACCCATGCCCGTGTGTCCGTCAGAAGAAAAATAGAGGGTATCCTTATTGATGAAGGGAAATTTTTCATTTTTTTCGGTATTGATATTTCTACCCAGAGGACGAGGAACATCCCAACCGTCGGGCGTTCTGTCAGCAACAAAAATATCGTAACCACCCCAGCCGTCGGGATGGTTGGCAGAAAAATAAAGACTACCGCCATCTTCTGATAGGGTAGGGTGTCCGTAGTTGACCTCTGGCTCTACGAAACTAAGCACAACTGGTTCAGTCCAGCTATTGCCTTCCTTTCTGCTCATCATCAGTTTGCAGAAGTAGTCGGTATCCTCTACGTCGTGGCATCTGGAAAAATACATCTCCGTAAAGTCATTGTTAAAGGCAACTGTGCCCTCGTTGTGTTTGGTATTGATTACACTCGAAAAAGCCTCTACGGCATCAGAAGTAGGACTGGCTACAAAAAGATCAGAAAAATTTGATCCTGTCCAATTATAAGTATCATCGCCTACACTCGAATTTCGGTCGGAGGTGAAAACGATCTGATTACCTTCGTACGGTGTGGGGGAATATTCCGCCGACGAGCTGTTGAAGGGCATGGATTCTATTTCGAAAATGCTCTCTTCTTTTTTCCAATCAATAGCAATATTACAGGCGGTGATTTCTTTTCGGTATTCGTAGGGACTGCCAATTTCGAATCCTAGTTCTTTGAAGGCACCGATGGCATCTTCGTACCGTTCACTTTTTTTCAAGGCAAAAGCATATTCTTTCAGGGCATCCACCCCGTACTGATTATCGTAGGCTTTTTTGTACCAAGGAATAGCTGACGAATTTTTGTTGATGTTTTTGTACGATTCAGCAAGCAGGAAGGCAATCTTCCCTTTCTCCACCCGACTATCAGCTTTTTTGAATTCCTTTTCTAGCATTTTGGTGGCTACCGCAAATTGTTTGCGCTCAAATGCTGTTTTTCCGTCTGTGATTTTTTGTGTGTATTTACAAGAGAAAAGAAAGGCGAAAAGGAGTCCGAGGATTGTCCAAGTTTTTAAATTCATATTGGAAGTTTTAGAAATGTAATACTGACGTAATAAACGATTTTGCATATGCCTTTGTTGCAGCTTAACGCTTTGGTTACTAGAGCGAAGCTGCTGCGCTCATCAGTGAGATTTTAAGACGATTTTCAAATGCTTAAAATAAAATTTCTCGGTAGTGGATTAAGTAGGCAAACAAATATAATCGATACTTTACTGACGGACTCTTTTTCCGATATACGGCGTTAAAAAATATTTCCGTAGCTCGGCTATGCAAAGATTTTTTGCCTTGTCTATCGAAAAAATAGCCTTGTCAAAAGTGACGCTTATATTTATCTACCTACTTAAATCAGGTAATGGATAGCTGATAGGTAAATCAGCGGGTTCGATTCACTTCTAATTTATCTATACAAGACGACGATTTTCCGAGTAGGAATGGTTGGGGAGCAGTAGGATAATGCCTTTGACATACGAAACCTGGGCTATGTAAAGGCAGCGTTAAAAGCCTTTCACAATAAAAAATCATCTTTTTTTCGAAAAAAAATCAAAAAAAAATCTTCACAATTTTATCAAGTTAAATT
>JBCCJE010000910.1:0-2745 GCA_039027925.1 Bacteroidota bacterium | reverse complement strand
GCCAAACAAATCAAAACAAAAAGAACATCAGCCATCTCTCCTGCCAAATCGTCCTTTGCGGTTAGTTCATCTTCCTTTTTTTTGAAGGATTGCTCTCCGTATATCCGAGCCATCAATCTTGACATTTCTCCTACTTCCTCCATCAAGACCGCCGTGTTGGTTAATTCGTTGTAGTAGCGAACGCCGATGGTTTTGATCCATTCGTCAACAGTTTGTTGTGCTTCTTGTATCGTCATGGTTATTTATTTTTTAATTGTAATGAGAAATGATGAGTCTTAGATACGCCAAATCTTTGAGATTTGGTATATCTCAGTTGGCAAAAGAAATATTTTAAGCAACCTTAGAATAATCGGAACATGTACGACCTCATCAAGATTAAACAAATTTGGGGATTACTTACAGGACTTAGATTAGGCATCCAAATCTTTTTCCAAATAGTAAACAACTCTCCTTACTCTATTCTCTCCTCCCTCTTCTCTCCTCCCTCTTCAAAAAGCAACTCATACATATCATCAATAAATCCACTTCCAAAATCATTCATATTCATTGGGGTATATAACAATATAATTACATCTGCCTCTTGTGCAAATTTTAGCTTCTGCTCGTCGTTCAATTTGGTGCCCGAAAGTGGAGACCATTGCGTATCCCAAATTTCATGGTAGTAATACAAAAATTTCGTTTGGTCTCCGAAATAATGATGGGGAATATCTTGTCCCCAAATCGTCCAACAAAAACTATCACCTATCAAGTTTACATTCGGGCGGTAGGATTTTTTTTCCGCAAATAAATAGTGCTCATAATAAGAAAAAGTATCAGATACGAGGGGATAGTATAAGTTAATGCTTTGCCCGATGTCATCATCTTCTTTTCGAACCTCAGTTGTTTTTAAAATTTTACTTTTATCAATTCTTGTTACCTCTTTTCCTTTTAATTTTTGAATGTAGCCAATGATCGAATCCGTAGCAGTTAATCCTCCGTACAAGCTCCAATGAATCCCGTGCTTAGTAGCAAGTGCATGTTCCGAGCTATCTTTTATTTGCAAAAAATGTTTATTGAAATCCAATACGTGAATGTTATGTTGGAAAAAATATTCGAGGTAGGTTTCGTAATTGGTAGAGTCGGTATTTTCTAAATTGTACTGGGCTGGAAGTTTTTCTTTAAAGAATTGTGCCTTATCCAAAGCAATCGTGACGATGACATCTACGTCGTTTTCTTTTTTTAAATGAGCACTCACCTTTGCTAGTTTTTCGACCTGCATTTGGATTTTATCAGTACCTACAAAATCCAATCCTTGCAACGAATGGATGTATCTGGTTTCAAAAAGATATTCATCTTTTCCCTCTATGATTGTCCTTCGAATTTCGCCCAAAGCATCGTAATGAATTTGACTATTTACTCGAATCGCATAGGGTCTAATTTTTAAATTATTCTTTGTAAAATCTTCTTGCTGATTTTGGTAAGTACCTGATAACCAATTATTTAGAGTAAGTTCTGCTGAATCTACCGGTGGAAACCATCCTCGCAAGGGAGGCACATCATACTTTTCGCCCAACACGTGTGTATGTTGTTTTAAAACTGGCGATAGCAATAAAAACAGTAACGCAAAAAAGCAGATATACTTAATTATTTTTTTACTCATTTAAAATCTGTAGTAAATAAATGGATTCACTCCCGTAGCAATTACCTCCGTCATAGAAATATATAACAATACTAATGCAAGTACAGTTTTGAATAAGGCTGATGTCGTACTTTGGTGGGTTTCCAAAAAAATATTCATATTTTTTTCCACGTATTGAAGCATAGGCAAAAAACTAAACAAGGTAGCCGCGCTGATAATGATCAAAAATCGAGGCTCAATGTACCAAGCGTAAGTTCCTTTCGTAACGGAGATGGCCAAGTTCATATTTAAAAAATCAAACATAGCAAAAATATGATTCGTCGCTTGCGGAAATGTCTCTGCTCTAAAAATGACCCAACCTACGAGGGTGATGATAAATGTTATAACAATACTCATGTATTTTCCCAGCATTTTATAAATGCGCAAGAGAAATAATCTATCCATGATTAAAAAAGCACCGTGAAAAATTCCCCAAGCGATAAATGTCCAAGCTGCACCGTGCCAAAAACCTGAGATCAAAAATACTACCCACAGATTAAAATACAATCGGGTTTTGGATTTTACTCGATTTCCTCCCAACGGAATATAAAGATAATCTCTCATCCAATTACTCAGCGTAATGTGCCATCTTCTCCAAAATTCGGTAATACTTTGAGCAATGTACGGTGCATTAAAATTTTCGGGAAATCGAAATCCCATCATTAGCCCCAACCCAATGGCCATATCCGAATATCCCGAGAAATCAAAATAAATTTGAAAGGCGTAAGCCAAAGCCCCTAGCCAAGCTTGTCCCATCGTGAGTGTCTCCGCAGGAATATCAAAAATGGTGTCAGCAAGTTCTCCCATTTGATTGGCGATCAACATTTTTTTTGCAAGTCCAATACTAAATCGAAAAAGTCCATTGAGCAAATTATCAATGTGCATCTGTTGGGTTCGATTCAAGAGTTGTTCTTTTATTTCGGAATACCGAACAATGGGGCCAGCAATGAGTTGAGGAAAAAGAATGATGTACAAAAGAAAATCAGATAATTTTTTGAGCGGTTCATTTTTTCGCTGATAAACATCAACTACGTAACTTATTTTCTGAAAGGTAAAAAATGAAATCCCGATAGGTAAGGCTAGTTTTG
>JBCCJE010000909.1:0-2753 GCA_039027925.1 Bacteroidota bacterium | reverse complement strand
GACATGGAGACGATGAATTAATTGGATTGATAAGACAACGATAGTTTTTGATCGGATATTTACTCGGGGCTTTAGAGCTTACCTTCACTCTTCAAAACACTACAAAAAGTCTATCTGAACAGTATCTTCTATTTTAAGACCGAGCATGCTACTAGCTTTTCCCATATTGATAGCAATTTCTAAGTAGTTAGCAGAGTTGAAGCGACACAGGGTTTCGCCGATGGGCACATCATAGTAATTATTATTGATTCTTAAAATTGGATCACTCCTCCGAAACGAAATTTCGTATGATCTTTCGTCCCATATTTGCTCGAATAGATTTCTTGAAATATTTACCACCGCATTTTCGTAATTATCAATGTGGATGACCGCACCCCGAATTTGTGAAGGGCCGATGACTGGCTGAAAAGTTATTCTCTCCACGATGTCTTTCACGGGCAGTCCAATTTCGTTAAATGGCATTCCGTTCGTGATGTGTCCAACAGCCTTTGCGAATACCATTTTAATCGGGAATGTACCTTTATTTTTAAACTCCAACTTGTAGATGGACTCTGGTATTTCGTCAAACAATAAAGAAAATATTCCATTGTCTGGTCCCACAAAAAAATGACCATCATACCGCACCGCTAAAAATCGCCGCTGCTTATCGTAAAAATTATTGACACTCAGGATATGGATAGTCCCCTTAGGAAAACTGCTGTACGCATTTTTTAGAATATAAGCCCCTTGAACTATATCATAGTTGTTGATGTTGTGGGTAATATCAATAATATTGAGGTTGGGGTTTTCGCACAGCATAGCACCTTTGATCAAAGCAACGTAATAATCATTCAAGCCGAAATCAGAAGTGAGTGTGACGATGGGCATAATTTTCGAATATTTATTTTTAGAGGGTTTTCAGTTCGTGAAAAAAAGGGGGAGGAAATCAAGTACTACTTCGATGTTAAGGAATAGTAAAAACGCTCTGACGTGCTAGTACTTTATCCTGCGAAAAACCTAAATTTACGGCTGCGAACTAGTGCTCGGTTCACGTTAGAATAAAATAACGAATTGATTGACGAAAACAATCAAGCACTAAAAATTTTAAACCTCAAAAGTAACTTATATATTTAAAAGTTTGATTGGATTGCGTTGTAATAATTTTTTAAATCTCAAATGCTAGTATCCGATCAAATGATCACTTCAAAATCAAAATTATATTGAGCGAAATTATTCTTACCATTGATGGTGTGGACTTAGTTGAGTTGTACGGCGAAAAAAATGCAAAACTCAATCTCCTCAGAAAAGCCTACCCCGACGTTACCATCACATCCAGAGGAAATAGTCTTAAACTTAGTGGTGAAAAAAAAGATGCCCAAAATGCGAAACGCAAATTGGAGATGATGGTTCGCATGCTAAAAGAGCACAAAGAACTCACTACGCAGACCGTAGAAGATTTGATAGCTGGAGGAAAACCTTTCGAATCTCGATTGGGATCAGGTGAATCCAATACCACCATTGTTCACGGTAGAGGTGGCAAAGCCATCAAAGCCAAAACCCGAAATCAAAAAAAACTGGTGGAAACATCGGAAGCCAATGACATCGTTTTTGCGCTGGGGCCTGCGGGTACAGGAAAGACTTACATGTCGGTAGCACTAGCAGTTCGCGCGCTTCGTAACCGTATTGTTAAAAAAATCATCCTAACCCGTCCTGCAGTTGAAGCAGGGGAAAGTTTGGGTTTCTTACCAGGTGATTTGAAGGACAAAGTTGATCCTTATTTACGTCCACTCTATGATGCCTTGGATGATATGATTCCTGCCGAAAAACTAAATAAGTTTATGGCCGAGCGAACCATTGAGGTTGCCCCACTCGCATTTATGAGAGGTCGAACGCTGGATAATGCCTTTATCATTTTGGATGAGGCACAGAATGCAACTTCTACCCAATTGAAAATGTTTTTGACGCGGATAGGGCCTTCGGCGAAAGCAATCATCACGGGAGATTTATCCCAAATTGATTTACCTAGAAATCAAACCTCGGGGCTAAGACACGCTATGAATATTTTGACCAATCTGGAGGGAATTGGATTGGTGAAATTAAATGAAGAAGATGTGGTAAGACACCGTTTGGTCAAATCCATTATCAAAGCCTACAACCGATCAGATGAAGAGCGAAGAAAAAGATGGGAGGAGGAAAATGAACGCAAACGAAAGGAAAAAGAAGCGCAAAATGGTGAAAAAAGTAATAAAATATGATTCCTTTTTGCTGTGAACACTAGTATCTAGCAAGGCTTAATTTCATTGTTTTCATTCCCTTTTCACTTTGTAAAGCCAAAAGATATATTCCAGCTGGAAGTTGATTCCCATTCGAATCTCTACCATCCCAAACCCATTGAACTTTTCCAAAATTAATTGAAGTTTTGAGAGAACTACTTACTACTTTTTTTCCATAAGTATCAAAAATAGAAATATAAATCTTATTGATTCCGAATCGAGAAGGTAATTCAAAACTAATATAAACCTGTTCTGAAAATGGGTTAGGAGTTACTTCAATATTTATTCCTAAATCTGGTTCCTTTGTATTTGTTAAGATCAAATTACTATCAAGTTCAATAACAAATCTATCTATAAACTCCTCCAAAGTTTGATTTGGAAGTTTCAAAAATGAGATATCTTTCACAATTGGGTCAAGTATATCAACTGGTACCTCTACCAGAGAAGAAAGATCACAATCATTAGAGTATGTCCAGATTGTTGAAATTAACTGTGAAATAG
>JBCCJE010000908.1:0-2761 GCA_039027925.1 Bacteroidota bacterium | reverse complement strand
GAAAAAATAAACCATTGATAACCAAGTACTTACACTTAAAAATAGAATTTAATTCACCATGCGCACCATTAAAGAACGTCAGCGAAAAGCTATCTTAATCCTAAAAAAAATAAAGGGAAAAAAATTAGAAAGTTTTGAGAAATATCTCCTTCAAGTTTGTCATCCTGAGAATCCTCCATCGAAACTATTTGGGCTACTCAAAAAGTCTCATCCTAGTTTTAAAAATTATAACAATGAAATTGCAAAAATGCAATTATTTGAAATCTCCACCGATAAAGACCTAGACAAACAGTTACACAAAGCATTTGAAACTTTGCACAAACACCTACTTAATTTTATCAGTATGGATTATCTCAAAAAAGATAAATCCAGAATGGCGGATTACATACTCGATTTTTTTCATGACAACCAAATGGTGCTACAGTTTGAAAGATCATTCAAAACCAAATCCAATGTACTGAACCAAGAACCCCTTCGAGATGAAAGCTATCATCATCAAATAAATAAGTTATACGAAAAAAAATACTTCAACACTTGGCAAAATAAATTTAGGAATGAACACAAAAAAACCGATGAACAAAACCCCATCAACTTATCCAAAGCGATTCAACACTCCGAGATTAGCTTTATGCTCAATCGCTTAAAACTTACCACCGAACAACTTCACCGAACTCGTATTTTTAAAGAAGAACGTCCCGTCGAACAATTCGATTTTTTGATAGCGATCTTAAAGCAAGCGCAAAAAAATAACTACTACGACTCCCCAATGCTTGAAATTTACGCTTGGCTCGTAGGGCAGTTTTTTAAAAACGATATTGTTCTTGATAAAAAACTCAACGAGATAATCCAGCTTTTTGCCGCTCATCACAGTTGCGTATATGCCAAAGAACAATCCCAAATTTTGAGATATTTATCCAATGAAATCAACTATCAGATTAGGAATGCGAAAATTGAAGATGGGCAAAATCTTTTGTACCAAGTATACAAATTTGGTCTCGAAAAAAAATGTTTGCAAGTGTTGGATTGTCTCGACGTGGTGAGTTTTACTAACGTTGTTTTGATCCTCGCTAAACGCAAAGACTTTTTGGAAGCCAAAAAATTTATAGCAAATTACCAACATAGACTTCCCAAAAAATGGAAACAGGAAGCTGTACGTTTTGCGGAGGGGTGCATTTCTTTTTACGGAAAAAACTACGTCCTCGCTCATCATCAATTCACTCAAAAAGAAAAATTTTCTAATCTTGACCTAGAGCACCGAGCAAAAACATTATTGCTTTGTTGCCAGTACGAATTGCTCATCAGCCACAAACTGACGTGTGCTCCCAATCATTTGCCGGAGGAACAAATGGCACAACACATTCTTAATTTTGAACAATATTACGAAAGAAAAACTGATGAAATAGCGGACAATAAAAGTGCACCTTACTTAAATTTTGCGGAGGCGATCAAAGAATTATTAAGATTAAAGTTTGCATCAAAAAACATTTTGAATAAAGAGAAACACAACTTAGTTAACCTAGTTACCTCTTCGTCGTCGGTAGCCGTTAGGGGTTGGTTACTAGCGCACGCACGCACGCTCTGAACTTAAAGTTTTTAAATATTACCATTTTATTATACGCATTAGGAATGGGAAATTGTAAGTTCAAACTGTTTTCAGAAATCGGCAATCAAGCAGCCTGTGCCAGTACTTCATCCTGAATTTCCTGCTCTAAATTTTGTGCATATTCTTTTAGTAGCATAGGTTTTCCATTTTGTATAAAATGAATTAAGCTCCGCTTCATAAAATCCATGAAGGAGATATTTCTTAATTTACAAGTTGTGTAAATGGAGAGTAAAGTAGCATAGGCTTGTGCGCCTTTGACCGATTTACTACCAAAAGACACTTTTCTTTTCAATACACCGATACGGATTAAATATTCTCCATAATTATTATGGCATGACACCCTAGGATGCTCTACAAAAGTCACAATACAGGGTCGTTGATGGCCTACCTTTTTAATAATTTGAGCTAAAATCTCGTTGGGATTTTTTCCATTTCAGTAACTCATCTAGCCTTGTATGAAGTCTAGTTAAACGACGTTTGAATACCTCCTGCCCTAAATCTTCCCGTTTAGCCTGTAAGGCTCGCCAACCGTCCACCACTAATAAGCCTATAAAATATTCTCCTAATATTCTATGCACTAGAAAGCAGTTTGAACTTACTACTTTTTTTCTCCTCAGCTTTTGGAAAAACCGAGAAAGCCGACTCATTGCAGACAAAGATGAATAGCGATTCTATCGCTATCCCAAAGTTATTTCGACTAGGAGATAAAAGATATGAAAAAGAGTACAAGGAACTTTCCGAGCAGTACTCCAACAGTTTACTCCACGTTCACTTCAACAACATGGTAACCGCTAGAGAACATTGGAAAGATATTGTTAGAACGATTGACAATTATGCCCTCGAAAATGATGTTGATATCGAAGGCCTAAAAATTTGGGCACATATCTTTTTCTCTGAAGATGGAGAGATTGATTATTTCGGGTACTACCTTAAACCCAATTCAGAAATTAAAGATCAAAAAATGTTGGAAGACTTAATTGCTACATCGCTGAACCAGTATAAATATGACGGGCAATTAAGAGGTAAAGGGAATCATTATTCGGGAATGGGGTTTCCCATTTTTAGACGTTAGTGCAACTTATATTTCACCTCAAAATAAACCACAGACGCTACCTTTTCTCCATCTTTAATGGCTGGCATCCACTCCAAGTCAGCTTT
>JBCCJE010000907.1:0-2764 GCA_039027925.1 Bacteroidota bacterium | reverse complement strand
GGTTTCAGCCACTCACCCACTCCACCGAGTGATATTTGAAAAATGACTGATACATTTTTTCCAAATGCGGTGACAAAAGTAGAGAATCTTCCACCAAAAATCAAAACTCCACAAATATATTTTCTCATTAATTTTTTTGTAATAATTAGTACTCTACTGTTGACGGAATGAATTTGCCGTGTGCCTGTGCTCTCATTTTTTCCGATAATTCTTTTCCCAAATACTTATCAATGATCTCGTGTACGAGGTACAGCGAAGGCGTGAGCAAAGCAGCAATAACAAATTTGTAAATAAAATTGACCGTACCGATGGCTAGTACCAAACTTAAACTCCAACTAGCCCCCACGTAAAAGGCAATAAAAAGTACCACAAAACTATCTATCAACTGCGATACAATCGTGGACCCCGTAGCCCTCAACCACAGCATCTTATCCCCTGTTCGTTTTTTTATTTTGTGAAAAACAAAAACGTCCACTAACTGCCCTACCAAAAATGCAACTAACGACCCCACGATGATCCACAGCCCCTGCCCAAAAACCAACTTGTAGGCATAGTTATAATCTCCTACTTTTTTGAGTACTGCTTGTTTTTCTTCGGCAGTCTCCATCCCGTCCAAATGGGATTGCGGCCAAAAATCGGCTGGCTCAAGACCGATCGCCCAAAATATCATTACGAAAGCATAGACGATTAAACCCGCCGCCAAGTAGGAAAGCAGCCGTACTCCTTTCATACCGTAGTACTCATTGATGATGTCGGTCATCACAAACACCACGGGCCATAACAATGTACCTGCGGTCAGGGAAAATCCCAAATCCTTTTCTCCAAAAAATTCTAAACTAAAGGGAGCTATCCCCAATGATTTTTCTAATGAAAAAATCTTCACTCCGATCATCTCTGCCGTCAAAGCGTTGACCACGAAGAAGCCACCCAGAATAATGAACAGCCGTGTACCTTTATCCGATAAAATATTCCTCATACAAAAAGTTTGAATTGTGCTTGCATTATCGCTTTTGGTTCGCTAACCATCCCATGAGCGTGACGGGCTTTCCGTCTATTGTGACGGGTTTCCCATCATAATCCAATTGGCATTTATTGGCGTGGGAATAAATCCAAGACAGGTGTCCGAGGTAGTGGTAATCTGCTCCACCAAATTGATTCGTGATGTCCACCACGTGATCGAAGTAAGACAAATGAACATTTTTTGCGCCCGCTCGCATCAACTTTTGGTAAGTAGGCAATACCGTTTCTTCGGGTTTAGTGACGGGATCATCAGCGCTGTGAATAAACCAAATCGGAATATCTCTAATTTTTTCAATGTCTTGCTGCGTGAGGTATTTCCCGTGATAAGCCGATGCGCTCGGAAATCCCGCAGCAAAATAATCGGGTCGTAGCATCAATAATTTTAAGGTCATGTAGCCCCCGTTGGAGCAGCCTCCTACATAAATTCGGTCTCGATCAATTTTTGGATTCCGACTAACGTAATCTTCGATCAGTGCCATCAGACTCTCATTGTACCGATCATTGACTTCCCCTCGGGTATATTTTCCTTTTCCGTTGTCCATCCAAAAAGTAGGAGTTTGGGGTACTAAGACGTACGCCCCGTCGAAGTAAGCCTGAATCTCGGGAGCAGCGTAGTTAGCTGCCCGATTGGCAAGCAATGGTATGCTAGGATCAGTACCTCCTTCTCCGCCCCCGTGTAGCCAAATGATTAGTGGTCTTTGATCTTCGGTCGTTTTTGGCGAAAAGGATGCGTACGTAAGTGTATTGTTACGATGGGTAAATTTTCCCGACAAATCAAAATCATCAATCAGGGGAATGATCCGATTTTTTTCTTGATTCCACACTTGATGGGTCTTTCGGTTGAGGATGGTCAGTTGAAAATCCACCCAACGATTACCGGGACATTTAGGATTTTGGGAAAAATATTTTATCGGGGAGTTGATCTGTTCGAAGGGAGCTGCGTAGAGGGCGAGTGTGATGTAATTACTTTGTTGTATCCTTTCGCCATTCTCGTCAGAAACGTAGGCGTACAATACTTTTAGCGCACCATTTGCTTCTGCGGGAGACAGTTGCGCACAGTCGGTCGAACGCTTGACGAGCACTTCAAAATCATCTCCGCTCACGGTAGTCAGGTTTTCTTTTACGGGAAGAATCACTTTACTAGCGGCCGCTCCCCAGTCAAATCCTTCGATGACCAAGGTGTAAGTTCTTTCCTGAGAGTCATTGGATTTATCAAAAAAATTATTAGATGGTTGAGCTAGAAGATGCACAGCGAAGGCGAACGTAGAAATGAGAACAAGGAATAGGTTTTTCATTCTGTCAGGCGTAAGGTTGGTCAAAGATAGTTCAAAAAGGAAGGCTTGGCTTGAAGATCACCATCAGTTACTGACCCTTGGATCAGCAGAGGTAGTTTTTGAGGTGGCATCCGACGTCATCTCGTCCCGCTCCTTTTCCATCCATATTCGGTAATTGGCATTATTGATTTCTAGCCTGACGATCAACGTACCCGTATCCAGTTTACTCACCTTGTACTCTAGTTGTTTCTTGGTCTCGGTGGTGATTGTTTTAGTAGCGTCGTCCACTTGGTAAGTACCCGCTTCTTCCGTTCCGAGGATATTGGTTTTAAAAATATTATTATCCAAAAATTCAAAAAAAGCACCATCCAACCTCGATGTCTTCACCCTGTCTCGCGTCGCTTTGGTCAAGTTCCATTTGCCCAAGAGTTGTTGTGGTTCAAAGGGCTTTTCTTCCGCCTTATTTTCCG
>JBCCJE010000906.1:0-2765 GCA_039027925.1 Bacteroidota bacterium | reverse complement strand
AAATGAGTTAGATTGTTTTGATGAGTACTACATCATTTTTTCAAAAAGAGGAAAATTTAAAAAGCTAAAAGTTAATACTAGATTAAGGGAAAGAATTTTTGATAAGGATTATCGGAAATGTAAGAGAAAAATAAAAAGAGCGATGAAGCAAATAAAAATAGACTTCGTTGATCCAAAATATGAATTTATCAGAACGGTAAGTTTTTACAAAGATGAAATAAGTGTTTACGATCCAACAACTTATTAAAAAAATAGATGAAATTTTGCTACCAATGCCTGCCTTCCAGTGGGTAAGTGTCGCACCTCTGGTGCTCTTTAGCTTATCCCGAAACCTCAGTAGTTTGAAAAGTCCCAGCGGGACAAAACATTGGTAGCTATAAAATTATAAATCTTTTTACGTCAAAGTCCCGGCGGGACGGCACATTTCTAACCTCGAAAGAATTACAATTTCTTAGTAGAAGCTACCCCCTCATTTCGTGCCTTTTCTATTTGAATAAGTTGATTATCAATGAGTTCGGCGTAGCGACCATCTTCCTCCTCGTCAAATAGCTGCGCCATTTGGAGGATAGCTTCCGCTTGCTCATAATTTTTCGTGGACTTAAATTCGAAGGCTAACCCGATGTACGCTTTTTGCAAATTTTGCTCAACGGATTCCATCAAGTCAAAATTTTGGGTGATGACTAAGGCCGCAAGTTCTTGGAGTTCAGCCTTGTAGGATTCACCTTCGTGGGTAGTATATTCTGCTTTTTCGACTTGAACACCATTTTCCCAAAAAGTTCGAAACTGTGCTCCATTTTTAAAAGTCAGCGCAGCTAGGTTTTCCAGTTTTCCGTCTATCCAAGTAGCGGTCATGACATCTCCGTTGGCCCAAATGATTTTTCCAACCCCATTTTTTCTGCCTTCTTTCATGTCTCCGTTGTAGATGCTGCCATCAATTCTGGTGTAAGTACCTAGCCCGTGCGGTAAATTATTGAGCCACTGCCCAACGTAGGATTCTCCTGATTTGAACAAGATCGTTCCTTTTCCAGCTATCACGTCGTTTTTAAAACTGCCGTAGTATTCGCCGCCCGAAGCAAAGGTGTACGAACCGATACCATTGCGTAATCCTTTGTACCAGTCGCCAATGTAAATATCACCATTGGGATAGGTTTGTTTTCCGGTACCGTGGGGGACGCCGTTGGTGACTTCGCCTCGGTAGATGGTGCCATCCTTCCAAGTTACCGTACCTTTTCCGTGGGGTTTACCAAAGCGAAAAGTGCCCTCGTAGGTAGAGCCGTCTTTAAATTTAATTGTTCCCTTACATTTCTTTTTAAAAGTTGGACAAGTGGAGCAGTTCTTTTGGTAGGTGAACGCCGTTGCACTTCCTTGAGATAAGCATAAAAATATAACTAATGTGAATACACCTTTTACAAAATTCATTTTTGATAAATTAAAGATTAGAAAATTAATTTTTGCAAGGTGCGATGTGGTGTTATCGGTAAGACGATCCAAAGATGGGGGTTATTACCTTTCGTGGAGGATGATTTTTTGAAAAGATGTGACGAAACATTTTTTTGTATTAAAAAGAGTTTTAATGAGTTTGGCAATGGCAATAGTTCAATGACAATGACAATGACAATAATTCAATATCAATGAGAATGACAATAGTTCAATGACAATAGTTCAATGGCAATGGCAATGGCAATAATTCAATGACAATGACAATGGCGATGAAATTCTTGTGAGCATGTTGTTTTGCTTCTTTGGTCGCTTGTCAATTGTTACTGTCCTAAATCTAAGTATTTTTAAAAATATAAAATCTTAGCCTTCAGGACGGCGGCTATGGTTAAAGAATCCGTTATGGTGCCATTCATGACGAGTTCTAGTACTTTATCAAAGCTAATTTTTTTGACTACCAACTCCTCGGTGGATTCGGGGGCTGACTCTCCGAAGGTCAAGTCCCTTGCCACATATACCACACCGTACTCATCTGTGACGGAGTTGGAAGTATGAATCCGTAGAAGTTCTGACCATTTGTTGGCCGCGATTCCAGTTTCCTCGTACAACTCCCTTTTGGCAGTTTCGAGCGGATCAGTTCCTAGCAGACACCCCCCTTCCGGAATTTCCCAACTGTAAGCATTGAGGGTATATCGGTATTGACCCACGAGCCAAGTGTGATGATCGGCACCGAGCGGAAGGACGCCTACTGCCAGATTTTTGAAGTGCACTTTTCCGTAAATTCCCGAATTGCCCGATGGATCAAGTACCTCTCGGTGCGAAATATTGATCCAAGAATTATTGTACACTTCCTTGATGGTCTGGGTTGTCCAAGGATTTTTTTGTTGCAGAGCAAAATCGTAAAGTGGCTCTTGTTCTTTTTTGGATGTCATGTTGATTTATTTATTTTTGCGCAAGCTCTAACTACTTGCCATTAACCATAAATTAAATTCAAAATTCCTTACGCTGGTCATCACATTCTTAGGTTTTCAATCGTTTGGATAATAATTCTTTCTAATTTGATATAAATCTCACAATATTTTTCACAAGAAAGGAATTAATATTTGGAAATGTTGACTCATCTTTGAGAGAGCATTTTATCCACCACAGCCTAACTCCAATCATCTAGTTTTCTGATGTTGTTCCCTATGTTCTAAATTTTCTAAGGCACTATATTTTTGAATAGTTTTATTTTGTAAAATGTTGATTAGCAATGATTTACAGAATTACTACGGTAGTGGGGGTGCAATTGGGTTTTGTCCCCCTTTTCTCATTTTCGTCAATTTTTT
>JBCCJE010000905.1:0-2771 GCA_039027925.1 Bacteroidota bacterium | reverse complement strand
CTCAATTCTACTCCTCGATTTTCTACTTCTCCTAAATTTTTAAAGGCTACGTCGAAACCACTTGTGTAAGGAATAGGAACATTCAGTAATAAATCTCTTGTATTTTTCTTGTAGTAATCAAAATTCAAATAAACTCTATCATTGAATAATCCTAGCTCGAATCCAATGTCAAACTGTGTGGTCGTTTCCCAAGATAAATCAGGATTGTCCAAGCGATTTAAGCGTACACCAAAGACCTGAGGTCCACCAGCAAATCCATAATTTCTGAAATCGTAGCTACTAATAGATCGGTCAGTAGGAATTTGTTCATTACCACTTTGTCCGTAGCTCACTCTGAATTTTGCACTACTTACTTGGTCAATGTCTTGGATAAATGCTTCTTCACCCAATCTCCAAGCAAAAGCTGCAGATGGGAAAAATCCATATTTGTTACCTTCGGCAAACTTGGAAGAACCATCAGCACGACCTGTCAAAGTAAATAAGTATTTTTCGTTCAGCGTGTAGTTGACTCTACCGAGGAAAGAACGCAATCCATTTTCGCTGGCCGATGTTCGGTTAGTTTGAGCTAACAAAGCGGAAGCCATGGCATCCAAATTGATATTGGGTACCGGAAAATCGTTAGACTCTACATTTAATGATTCAAAACGACTAAACTGCGTAGTGTAACCGACTACTGCATTCAATCGGTGATTACCTAATTTCTTTCGGTAGGATAGGGTGTTTTCGTTCAACCAACCTACTGTTTGGTTTTGTCCAATTCTAGCGATCCCGTTTACATTTCTTCCCCAACCAAAGTCAGCAGGTGCCCACGCCTTACCTTTAAAGCTCCAAATATTACCTCCAAAGGAAGACCGTAAAGACAATCCTTCCGCAATTTCGTACTCGGCATACACATTCGTAAATGCGGTAATGTTTCGATTACTATTAACGGTCTCGTTGACCAACTTACTCGGATTAACCACATCTCCGTCACGGGTAGCGATGATAATACCATTTTCGTCGTATTCCGCATCTTGGATTCTTACTCTCCCTTGTACTGGACTGAAGAGGGTGATGTTGGTAATGACTCCATTTCGCCCATTACGACCTTCATTAGCTGCGGTGATAACGCCCGCTCTGTCGGTTATTGCCATGTTCATGTTGATTCCCGCTCGTAATTTATCCGTAATCTTTTGATCGATTTTTAAATTACCACCAATTCTACTAAACTCAGAAGTATTGATAATACCTTGTTGATCAATGTAGTTGAAAGACCCTGCGTAGTTCGTTTTATCCGTTCCGCCCGATACCGAAACTCGGTAGCTCTGAATGGGGGAGTTACGAAATACTTCGTTCCCCCAGTTGAACGGTGTCAATCTTGGATCGTCTAGTTGAATTTCGTTTCCTAATTCATCTCTGTACTGTGAGGAATATTGATTCGTAGGATCATCTGGATTATAGGGAAAAAACTCATTCCAAAAATCTACGTATTCCTGTGGCGATAGCAGGTCAAGTTCCCGCGCAATTTCGGATACCCCAAAGTAGGTTTCAAAATTAGTTTGTGCTCTTCCTTTTTGACCACTCTTGGTGGTGATGATGACCACTCCGTTCGCACCCCGCGAACCGTAAATAGCCGTTGCCGAAGCGTCCTTTAAAATCTCAATGGATTCGATATCGGCTGGATCAATAGAAGCAAGGGGGCTGGTAGCACTATTTCCAAGCCCTACATTGGTAGATTGATTGCTACTTTGAATGGGAAATCCATCAATCACGTACAAAGGATCGTTGCTCGCATTGATTGAGGTACCTCCTCTAATTCGGATTTTTACTCCTGCTCCTGGACCACCTTCTGTGGAAGTGATTTGCACTCCAGGTGCTCTCGCCGCTAGACCTTGCTCGAATGAGATAGATTGGATTTTAGTAATGTCCTCTCCTTTTACCGAAGCTACCGAACCAGTCAGATCACGTCGGGAAACTTTTCCGTATCCCACTACCACTACTTCATCCATTGTAGTAGAATTTTCTTCTAAGGTGACGTCCAAGACATTTTGACCATTGACTGCCACGGCCTTGGGCTTGAAACCCGTGTAAGAAAATAGTAAAGTCTGATTACCATCGGGAAGATCAATGGAGTAGTTACCATCAATATCAGTTGCAGTACCCAGACCGCTAACGTCCTGTGCGACAATATTGACCCCGATGAGCGGTTCGCCATCATCCGTTACAGTTCCTCGAACTGTAAATTGTGCATCCAATAAATTGGACGTAGTCAACAAAATAAGAAGGATAAGGAAAAATTTGAGTTGCTGGTAGAAAGCACTCAGCTTGCTAATGTTTTTCATTTTGTGAAAGTTTTTTTTTGTTAAAATATAGCACAAATCACTTGTTCTTGAACGGAGAGAAACTCTCTGCTTTCTTGCTTTGATTGCTTATTTCGAGTAAAATTGGCAAAATGTTCAGGTAGTATGGAGTACTTATGGTTAGGTTTATAGAACAAATGTTTTGTGGAAGTTCAAATCCTTAACTGTCATTTTATTTGAATTTGAAAAATCATTTGTTTTATGGAAAAACCAGTTTTGTCGTTAAGCGAACTTTTTTCTTGGGCGTTTAGCGGCTAAGCATTTCACTTATTTCGATGCCATTTAGGATGATTGGCAATTTTTTATGCTGATTTTTGAATGTGATAATGAGGTCTTCATCTTTAACTACCAGTTCAAATGATGCAGCAGATGGAATTTGTTTTTCGAGATAATGCCCAGAAGTCGGAGTTAAGGTGGCTACTGTTTGAGTAT
>JBCCJE010000904.1:0-2773 GCA_039027925.1 Bacteroidota bacterium | reverse complement strand
TCTTCCGAATATTTTCAATGTAGGTAGGCATGGGTTTATAATTATGATGATACAGAAAAGGAACAAAGCTCAAATTTTTCGCTAACTTTTCTTTCTTTTTGCAACGCAGCAAGACGAAATACTCTATTTTGTTATTTCTACTAAATAATTACACATAGATTTTTTACTTCCTTAAAGTACGAATTTTTTCGTATTTATTGCAAAATAAAAACGAATGTGCCATACATTCGTTTTTACCTGACTATTGAATTACTCTACGTCAGAAACAACTTGCGACAAAAATCCTTCAAGTATTCCATTAAATTCATCGGGCTTTTCCATCATCGGTGCATGTCCGCATTCTTCCACAAAAAAGAGTTTAGAATTTTCAATCAACTCATTAAATTTCTCTCCCACAAATGCCGGAGTGACTGTATCCTGTTTTCCCCAAATTAAAAGTGTTGGATTTAAAATTTGATGTAACTTATCACCCAAGTTATGCCTCACCGCAGATTTGGCAGTAGCTACAATCCTAATCGCTTTGTTCCGATCATTCACTATATCAAAGACTTCATCAACTAATTCCTTTGTAGCAGTCTTGGGATCGTAAAAAGTAGTTTCCACTTTATTTTTAATAAACTCATAATTACCCCGCTTCGGAAAACTAGATCCAAAGGCACTCTCAAACAAGCCTGAACTTCCCGTAAGAATTACCGATCCAACTTTGTCAGGATGAGCCAACACATACAGTAAGGCTATATGACCTCCTAAAGAATTGCCTAGTACATGAACTTTATCATATCCTTTATGCTCCACGAAATCGTGTACGTGATCCACCAAAGCACTTACTGATACTTCTCTAATGGGTAATTCCAAAATGGGGAGGAGGGGAACAACTACGTTATATTTTTCCGAAAAATGTTTGATGATACCTTCAAAGTTGCTCAATGCACCAAAAAGACCATGTAGCAAAACTAAATTTTCGTCACCACCTTTTGTTTCTATATATTGAAATTTACTTTCTTCAATTACTTCGTGATTCATTAATTTGTTTTTGTTAGAAAAGAATTGCGTAGTTAGACTAGCTGTCTCAAAAAGTATTACAAAAATACTTTTTTATTTCATCTCTTAAAAATGGTTTTGGATGAATTAAGTAAGCTCCATTTGTCCCCATAAGAAACGGCGTTAACGCTTCGCACGCTAACGCCGTTAGGTTTTTCAACAACTCATGAATGATCTTGGGAGTAACGCAAAATTAGCTTATCCGTCTCCTTAGAAAACCAAAAGATCGACGATCAAACTTTACCATTTTCAGCGATAAAAATATCACCTAAAATTTTGAACTAAACATAACTTATTTAAAAAAATATGTTTTTTAAAAATTAATAAGTCCTTGATTACTTGATAGTTTTATCTAAAAAAAATTTCATTTTGATATGGAAAACCCTGTTAGTTATTGACATTACCAACATGGTTACTAACACTATTCTCGAATGGACTTTTGTACAACAGATATACACAAAAGAGCGTACATCCAAGTAACAAAAGTGCACCTCCCTGATGCATCACTCCAAGCCCCACGGGAATACTTCCCCTACAATTGATAACTGTAAATATTCCCAGCAAAATTTGAATTACTAACATCGTTATCCACATGATGTTAGCTCGTTGAAAAAGGCCATAATCTTTTACTTTTTGAGCAAGGAAAAAATACCAAAAACCTATTAAAATCAAGAGGTAAGCACTCGTTCGATGAACAACCTGAACTATGGCAGGAGTGAAGCCATTGGTATCGTAACTAACAAGGTTATCCACATTCCATTGATCCCCGTCCAAGACTACCGCAGGAACTACCTTTCCGTTCATGTCAGGCCAGGTTGGATACTGCAACCCAGCTTTCATACCTGACATCAATCCACCAAAAATAATTTGTACGCTCAGCACCACCAAAAAAGCCATAATTACTTTTCTCAACATGGAATTGTTAATAACTTTTGGAGAGGGTTGAAAAACCTTAAAAGTTGTCCACAAAAGATAGCTTGCAAGAATAAATGCCAACGATAAATGCATCGTCAATTTATACCCATTGACCCACGGACGATCTATCAATCCACTAGCCACCATGATCCACCCCATAGATGCCACTACCATCGCCAACAAAATAACTATCCCTAAATCTTTCATTAGCGTTTTGGAAAGCATACCTCGCCTCCAAAAAATAAAAAATGGAATAGCAAATACAAATCCCATACTCCTAGCCCACAGCCGGTGTAAATACTCCCAGAAGTAGATAAACTTGAAAGTTCCCTCTTGGAAGATAGAACCCATCTCCATATCAAAATTAATAATGTCGTACTGTGGCGTCTGCTTGTACAATTCAAACTCGTGTTCCCACTCGGCGGCACTCAGCGGCGGTAAGGTACCCGTAACGATCTCCCACTTGGTGATAGAAAGTCCTGAACCCGTGAGGCGAGTAATTCCTCCAATCACCACTTGCATAAAAACCATAAAAATACCAATGCACAACCAAATCTTGACCGCACCCGGAATGTTAAGTTGAGAAGTATAGTTCGACGCTGAAACATCGCTGGAATCCACTTCTTTTTTTACTACAAACTTTATTATTTCTTCTTCATTCATATCTATACTTTTAGAAAAATCAACGCACAATACTTTGACAACAACTTTTCTCATTTTTCCCCGAAGTTTCAGGGCAACCCTATTTCTTATTTCTTATTTCTTATTTCTTATTTCTTATTTCTTATTTCTTATTTCTTATTTCTTATTTCTTATT
>JBCCJE010000903.1:0-2776 GCA_039027925.1 Bacteroidota bacterium | reverse complement strand
TTTCCTTTCTGCTGCGTTGAAAAGCCTTTGATGCTCTGGCATCAAGCAAGCACAGGATGCCCCGCATCGCCTACGTTTTTCGCCTTGCATAAAGAAAAAATAACTGCGCATAAAATGTAAATTTATTAATGCACCATTCCTTACGGTAATTACTCAACGGGGCATTATCACTAGCATAAGAGTTCAAAGACTAAAAAAAATGGGGTACATAGGGAAGCGGAATAAAGAAATCTAAAATGTCAAGACGTAAATTAGGTGAATGAATTTTTGGCATTAATCTTTCTCTTACATTATGAATTTTTCTCCAAATTTCCACCAAACGAATTTTTTAGACTTAAACCTTTTTAGTTGATCGCAAGATTTTGGAATTGGGTATCCTACCTCGGAACTTCGGAGCACACTCCAGAGGAAAATACCATGATAACGCTGTACAATCGTATGTCCCTACTGTCGGCACTCGTGGCTATGGAGTTGGGTGTTTTGGCGGTTTATTTTGGTACGCACATAGTCTATTTAATTTTTACCATTGTTGTTTTTTTCTTGTACGCCTTTGCTGTGGTGCTTAGTGGATTGGGGAAAATTTATACGGCTAGAGTGACCGTTTCCGTTGGATCGCTGATTTGGATTTGTTTGGCACACCTTACCATTGCGGGATTTTTCAGTCAGAGCTTAGCGATAAGTGCCTCAATGGCCATTGCCTACGTTGCTTTTCAAAATAAGCCCAAATTGCGAGTATTCATCATTGCGATTCATCCCATCCTTTTCTTTTCTTCTATTTTCTACGTGAATGTCAACGGGGCGTTTATTCCCGATTTTGATTTTCCTTTTGATGAATTTATGATATTTCTCGGAGCTATTGGTTGGCTCGTTATTGTGGTGTTGACTTTTCACCGAGAACGGGAACAACTTATCGAAAATTTAAAAAGAAAAAATGAAAAACTTCAGACCACCTCCGAAGAATTGGAGCGATTCACGTACATCGCTTCGCATGATCTGAAGACTCCGCTCAGGACGATTACCAGTTTTATAGGATTGATGGAGCGAGACATCGAAAAGGGAAATTATCAAAACTTGAACGATAAATTACACTTCGTAAAATCGGGAGCTAAGCAGATGAATTACCTCATTCGGGACATCTTGGAGTTGTCTCAACTCAAACAGATAGATCAAAAAAATAGAGTACTGGTCAATCTGGATTTGATCCTAGAAAAAGTAAAGACAAATCTGCTAAGCAAAATCGAAGAAAAGAATGCCGTCGTTCGTTCGGAATCCTTACCTAATTTTTACGGAAACGAAACGGAATTTTTGCTGTTGTTCCAAAATTTTATTCACAATGCCATCCAATACAACGTCAGCGAAAAACCCACCGTCATCATTTCGGGACGGGAGCCAGACGGTCATTTGGAGTTGGTATTTAAGGATAATGGAATCGGGATCGCAGAAGAATACCATCAACTCATTTTTCAGTTTTTTAAGCGACTACACAACAACGAAGAATACCAAGGAACGGGGCTGGGGCTGGGGCTTTGCAAAAAAATAATAGATAACTACGAGGGTACGATTACCCTAGATTCTACGCTGGGAGAGGGCACTACCTTCTTCGTCAGGCTACCCATCAAAGCGGCAGCACCCGCCGTAAGAGAAACCACTTCCGAGACATCACTCACCACTTTTGTAGAGTAATTCCGACATTTTTATCTCTTGTCAATTACAAATATTACTGACTCGCTACGAAATAAAAAAAGTCATTGACAACCAGTAATGTGTCCTCCACAGCGTGAAGTTGCGGACGGAGTTTTTTTTGTAAACCTGACACCACGGCTGAATCTTTTTGGATAAAAGTATTGATGGTACGGGTCACTTTAAAAAATCGCTCAAATTCGAAAGGCGTCGGCAGTTTAGTACTACCAAATTTTTCCATCGCTATCCTGAAGTTGGGATATTCAAAAATAGTGTACCGCTGTGGATACCTAAAAGCGAGATACATCGAGATGATATGATTGTCTTGGTGAAAGTGGTTGTTCTCGATGGACAATGGATACTTGGATTTGTATTCGCTCAACAGCGAATCACAGCAAAATTGGAAGCGAGAGATACGATTTTCGATGTCCTTATTTTCATCAAATAAATCACGAAACATATTCCGCACAAAATCGGGAGAGGAACGAATAAATTTTAACATCATCTCTTTAGGAAAAAAATTATCTCCTTTCCACAATCTTCTCGATGTCTGATTTTGAAGGCTGGCGTCGTACATTTTCCCAAAGTCAGCAGCTTCGACGTCCCAATTATTTTGGAAGTTTTTTAAAGATTCCCACTTGAAGGCATTCTCCAACTCACGGGTAGCTTGAAGTTGGTTTTTATACTTGGAAATGTATTGTTGGATTTTCTGTAAGTTCACTTTGAAGGGTTTAGGCGCAGATACTTAAAATAAATCAATTTCCTCTTTTTTCACCAAATAGAAAAAACAGTTGGCCAGCGCTTGCACGTTGACCTTAGCTTCGTGCGCATCCGCAAAATGAGAATTATAACATTTCATATGGATTTCTTGGAGCGATGGCCATTTGTACTTAGTCCCTCCTTTGGCGAGTATCTTACAAAAATAGGTAGCCTCCTGCATCAACGAAAACTGCTCGGAAGCCATCAGCCGGGAGCTGATCCCTTTTCTGATAAATTCGGCTTCTACCACGTTGGCCGCTAGGTTCATGTTGTGAGCAACGAGGTACTCCGATTCGTCTATCAACGCAGAGAATTTTTTCAATACCGTCTCCATCGG
>JBCCJE010000902.1:0-2777 GCA_039027925.1 Bacteroidota bacterium | reverse complement strand
ATGCTTGATAATGGATATAGTCGTGACCAAATCAGTCGTTTTTTAGCGCAGCGAAAATTTACGCAAAAAGACTTCTGGAAGATGGTCAAAAAGATAATTCGCAAAGTCGAAAGAGACGATGCAGTATTAGCCATAGATGATGTGATTGTGGAAAAACCCCATTCAACAGAGAATGATATTATTGGTTGGCATTGGGATCATTCCAAAAATCAAAGTGTCAAAGGCATTAATGTTTTGAACTTTTTATATCATACCACCTTGTCAAATGGTGAAAGTATGACGATACCTGCCTCTTTTGAAATCATAGAAAAAACAGAGCAATACTATGATAAAAAGACGCAAAAAGTGAAACGTCGAAGTCCAGTAACGAAAAACGAGTTATTGAGAAATCGCCTTCGAGCTTTGGTACAACTCAATCGTTTGAAGTTCAAATATGTAGTGTGGGACACTTGGTTTTCCTCCAAAGAAAACTTTGAGTATGTTCATGATAACATGAATAAAGTTTTTGTTGGAGCCTTAAAATCTAATCGTACTGTCGCTTTGAGTAAAGAAGATAAACTTCAAGGTAAGTTTTCCAAAGTCGAAAAACTGGATTTACAACCTAACCGCACTTATAAAGTTTGGATGAAAGGACTCAATTTTGAAGTCCTCTTGGTCAAACAAATCTTTAAAAACAAAGATGGTTCTAGCGGCGAATTGTATCTAGTGACTAACGATTTAACCTTATCGGCTCAGAACATCTCTACCATCTATAAAAAACGATGGAGCGTAGAGGTCCTTCATAAATCACTCAAGCAAAATGCAGGGTTGGGAAAATCTCCCACCAAGTACGAAGTGACCCAGTCTAATCATATCTATGCCTCTATGATTGCTTTTTGCAAACTTGAATTACTCAAGTTGAAAGAAAAGGTCAATCACTTTGCACTAAAATCTAGACTGTATCTTAAGGCTATCAAGGCTGCCTTCAACGAGTTATATCTTTTGAAAATTAATCAAGTCAAGTTAAACGCTGATTTGCAGCACGCTACTCTTCTTTTAGGGTAGCAATATGAAATTTTTTACTTTTTTCATAACCTTTCGATTGCGAAAGGTCTGTTAAATAATCAAGTTGTAAAAAATAAAAGGTTGGTCATTCCACCTTTACTAATTTTCCATTTTGGATAAAGTCCTCTGCCTTGATTTTATAATAATAGATTCCTAAAGGTAATTGACTTGCATCCACTATTGGATTTACTTCCTCGGATTTATTTATTATTACCTTTCCATGTGAATCATATATGATTATATCAACTTCTCGGATTGAAAAATCTTTACTCTTGAAATTCACCTGTTCTTGCATTGGATTTGGATAAACTTCAAATAACTTCGAAGAACTATTATTAATATTATCAACAGACACTACCACCCTCCCTAAACTATCAGCCTTAATTAATGCTATATCGTCCAGAAAATCTCCTATTACCGCACCTGTAGTTATAAATCCACCATTGTGAGCTTTACAAGTAGTTCCCCATATATGTGGGGAATTAGAAATAAAAGGTTCGTGGTGATACCATAATTCGTTTCCGTCCGTATCCAATTTTCTATAAATTAAACCGCCACTACCAGTAGTATAAGCGATGATTACTTCATTATTTTCTAAGCCAATAGTCCCTGCCCCTCTTCTAGTCGCTGCGTGACCAGCAAACGTCTGCATCCATTCCTCATTTCCATCCTCACTTATTTTCAAAACTCTGAAATCTCTTGATGAATTCACATCATAATTTAGAGTAACAATAAAACTCCCGTCATCCAACTGTGTGGAAGAAGTACCCATAATTACTTTACCATCTTCTCCATGAAATGCCGACCATTCTTCATTTCCCAATACATTTGTTTTCACGATATAAGCTTGAGTCCCATCAATATTAGCTCCCGTACTTCCTACCACTAAATATCCTCCATCTTGTGTTGTTTGGACATGCAATCCTTGTTCTACTTGGATCAAAAAACCAAAATTATTTCTCCATTCCTCATTTCCTTGCTCATCAATCTTTAATAAAAACATATTATCACCATATGATGTAACATTATCTCGCATAACCCCTGTGATAATATATCCGTCATCAACTGCCTCCTTAATATCGTATAAAATAAAAGTGTTAATTGTGTCTTCAATTATTTTTATCCATTCTTCGTGCCCTTGGGCATTTATTTTGAGAACAACACCTTCACTTGTAAAAGACATAGTTGGATTAAATGAGTTTCCAACAGTTATGTAACCGCCATCAAGTGTTTCTACCGCACCAAATCCCTCTTCCATTAAGATTGAATCCCCATAGCTGTAAAACCATTCCTCATTTCCTAAGCCATCTACTTTCATCGCAAATAATTGACATAAAGTTGGGGATAATCCCGATAGGTCATTACAGTTATAGGCACCAGTTACTACATATCCGCCATCGGAAGTTGGAATGACATCATTTCCTCTATCTACAAATTCGTGCTCATAATATCTTTCCCAACGTTGAGCATAATTTTGCAGAAGGGCTAAAAAGAGAAAAACAAAAATGAAAAAGAACTTAATATTGAAAAAACCAAGTCGTGACATATATTATTTTTTATCATAAAAAATCAATTTCTAATCAAAGTTAACTATAAAATGGAAACTCATCTTGTATAAACTTTTATTCTCCTCAAAATAATCTATACTTCAAAATCTTATATATGCCGTAAAGACCTTATATAATTTTTTATTTTTTAAAAGATTTAATAATTTTATAAAACGAAAAATAAGT
>JBCCJE010000901.1:0-2780 GCA_039027925.1 Bacteroidota bacterium | reverse complement strand
GCGGTGATGTTTGGCTCCAGCGCAATAACAAAGGGACGTGGATCATAACCCATTTGTTGACCGATCACCAGAGCCAGCGGAGTGAGTAGAGTAGCGACCGCGTTATTACCACACGTTCGGGAATGCCCTCACTTATTACATTTGAATCATAACTATAAAAACCAATTAAAAGACAAATGATAATACCCGCTCCAAATAATATTCTTGACATGTTGTTTCTATTAATAATCTTGTGTGCTTATTGTCCAAAGAAACAATATAATATTATTTTTTGAGTGGATTTATCGTGCAAAGTGATGGACTTTTGTCCAAATTAGAGGTTTCACCACCGAATAAATGTGTTAATATCGAAGTGATAATTTTCTTTGCCTAGTGACCCAGCAGTTGCTCTCGAAACACCATCAAAAAAAGGGCGAGTAATTATGTTTGAGCTTTTTATCCATTTAATCTAGTGAATCGTAAGTATGTTGTTACAGCATTTAAGATAAAGCGTGGCCAATGTTGCTTTAGGCGATATCAACGATTTTATTACTAAAATATGTACGACAATATAGCTCCTCCCCTTCCAGTTGATCTCCTATCCACGATGACGATTCATCCCCTCCATCTGACAACTCATCCTGTATTTTTTTGAACCTAGATTGGTCTCCTGCAACTTCGTACTGACAATCGGACAAAAAAATAATTTGATGATAATGATTAGTTTAAATATAAAAAGTATCAGAAGATGGAGCGTATGGTTACTCACCCATTGGATGTTGTGCTACGGCTACGCCCAAACTACCGTTAGTGGAGTAGTGACGGATCGAAAAAGCCAACCAATCATCGGAGCTAGTGTCGCCATTGAAGATTCTTACGATGGAGATGTTACCAACGAAGCTGGGCAGTTCACATTCACAACTGATGCTGAGGGAGATATACGACTAATCGTATCATTTTTGGGTTATGAAACTCAAAACCTCCAACTGACTAGTACTACGCTGCAAAACCTAAATATTCAACTGCGGGAATCCGTAACGACCTTGAATGTAGTGGAAGTTTCCGCTAGTACCTTTAAGGCCGGTGATAATTCCAAGGTCTCGGTACTCAAGCCCCTCGATATAGTCACTACGGCGGGGGCTATGGGAAATGTCATAGCAGCATTGCAGACTCTACCGGGTACGCAGTCGAATCCCGAAGATGGGCGGTTATTCGTACGGGGAGGTGAAGCTAGAGAAACTAATATCTACGTGGATGGCTTGCGAGTCTTTACCCCTTACACCAGAACCATTGGCGGCACTCCATCACGGGGCAGATTTTCACCCTTCCTTTTTCAAGGTGTCAGTTTTTCTACTGGTGGGTACTCTGCTGCTTACGGACAATCACTTTCGGGGATACTCAATATGAATACCATTGATGAACCTAACGATACGGAAAGTAATGTATCCATCATGTCCGTTGGGGCGGGAATCGGACATACCAAAAAATGGGATAAACAATCTATCAGTTTCAACACCAGCTACATTAATTTAAGTCCCTACACTTGGCTGGTGCCTTCCAGAGCTGATTGGATCAAGCCCTACCAAGGCTTTTCGGGCGAAGCAGTTTATCGTTATCAAACTAAAAACGGTTTAGTCAAAAGCTACTTGGCTGGGGATTGGAATGGGTTTCGTTTATCCCGACAAAATTTAGATACCCAACTGCCCGACAGCATCGGCATTAGGAATGGAAACATATACAGCAATACCTCTTACCGAACCCTTGTTAACGAACGAACTTCTGTTTTTGCGGGTATCAGCTTGGGGTACAATCAAGATCAATTCAGTATCAATCAACCCATAAGTATTAGCAATCAACTGACTGGGGTCAATGCTCGATTGTCTTTTAAGACCATTCTACAAGATCGTTTTATCGTCAATTATGGTATTGACTACTTGCAGGAACAGCACGAAATGCGATTCCCAAAAGCCGAACGCTCCAATGGAAATGACTTGTTACAAAATACCTTGGGTTCATTTGTGGAAGCAGATTATTATTTCTCAAAGAACTCCGCCGTCAAGGCTGGGCTTCGGGCAGAGTACAGTACCTTGCTGCAAAAAGTCATCCTTGATCCTCGGATTACCGTTGCTCAAAAATTATCCAAGCACAGCCAGATCAGCGCCGCCTACGGTCGGTTTACACAAACTCTTGATGCTGATTTTCTTTACTATAATCCAAAGTTGGAACAAGAGCAGTCCAGTCATTTTCTCATCAATTACAACTATAAAAACCATCAACAAATCCTACGGGTAGAATCCTATTTTAAAAACTACCAAAATCTACTGCGCTACGAAGGTCAACGGCAACTGGGCAATTTGCAGAACTTCGACAACGAAGGCGACGGATACGCGTACGGAATTGACTTATTTTGGCGAGCGAATCAACTTGTGAAGAATGTAGATTTTTGGGTATCCTACAGTTGGATTGAACACCGAAGAGTATATCGTAATTATCCAACAAGGGCAACTCCAAGTTTTACTACCAATCATAACCTATCCTTGGTATCAAAAATTTGGATACCTCGCTTGCGTTCACAGTTGGGCATTACGGGGAATGTCATCAGCGGCCGCCCTTACGAAAACCCCAATACCGAAGGATTTTTAAACGAACGATCCAAGTTTTTTAAAAGCATAAATCTCAGTTGGGCGTATCTTATTTCCCAACAAAAAATTCTCTTCGTATCCGTCTCTAATCTTGCTGGATTTAAAAATGAATTTGGCTACGAGTACGGTAATCATATCCACACCGACGGACTATTTCCT
>JBCCJE010000900.1:0-2786 GCA_039027925.1 Bacteroidota bacterium | reverse complement strand
CAACTACCTATCACAAAATGACAGATCCTCAACTATTAACAGATCTCCGATCGAAAAAGTATGCCCCCGGTTATTTGCTACACGGTAACGAAACTTTTTACATTGATAAAATTTCCAAATACATTGAGGATAATGTACTGACGGATGCCGAAAAGTCATTCAACCAAATGATCCTTTACGGTAAAGATACCGATCACAAAACCCTGATTGATACTTGTAGCCGCTACCCGATGATGGCAAGCCACCAAGTGGTTATCTTAAAAGAAGCGCAAGAGATGAAAACATTGAGAGAACTGCTGCCCTACCTCGAAAAGCCAGTACCGACTACCATTTTGGTAATTTGCTACAAACATAAAAAATTTGATGGTCGAACTAAATTTGGAAAAGCAGTAAAAGCTAAGGCGGTAGTTTTTGAATCCAAAAAATTATACGATAATCAAGTGGCAGATTGGATTCAAGGTTATTTAAAGGATAAAAAACTGGGGATCACTCCTCCCGCCGCTGCCTTGGTTGCCGAATATTTGGGGACTGATCTTTCCAAGGTTTCCAACGAACTGGACAAGCTAGCGATCAATCTAGCCGAAGGAACTACCGTTGACGAAAATCATATTCAGCAAAATATTGGTATTAGTAAAGAGTATAACGTCTTTGAATTACAAAAAGCCCTCGGCTCAAAAGATGTCGTCAAAGCCAATCGTATCATCAATTATTTTATTTCCAATCCCAAAAAGAATCCATTGGTCGTAGTGATCGGAACGCTGTTTAATTTTTTCTCCAAAGTGTATTTAACTCATTTTTTAAAAAATAAATCTGAGGGAGAAATGATGAGTGCGCTTAAAGTGCGTCACGCTTTTTTCTTAAAAGATTACAAACTGGCTGCGAGAAATTATCCATTCGCACAATCCAAAAGTGTAATTGCCATACTGAGAGAATATGACTTGAAATCGAAGGGCGTAGATCGAGCAAGTGCTCCCGACGGCGATTTGATGAAGGAACTGGTTTTTAAAATTTTAAATGCGTAGTTAGGGTGTTTCTGAGTCTCTAGGTCTGCTAAATTTTATAGGGTTGTGAATATTATTGACGCCGTTCAAAACAACTCTAGCTATGCTTTATTCTAAATGTTACAACAACATATTTACGATTTACTGAATTAAGATAATGTAGCTAAATTTTTTAATTCCTACTTTGTAATGTATCCCGTTTTTTTTGAACTCCCAAATCCACCCGAGAGCTTATTGATAATCCGAAAGTCAACTGCAATGAATTGGGTTTTGACCGATGAAACCATACGTTCATCTAAACTATCACTCCGCAGATTGTTTATTATCTAAATTCGGTTGTCCAATTTATAATTTCCTGAAGTTTCGGGACAGGCATAGTTCTCAATTCTTAAAATGATCACACTAGCAAAAATCGTAAAGGAGGCCATCGTTCAAGCCTTCCAACAATTGGCAGGTAGTAAGCTGCGGAGTTTTCTATCACTACTGGGTATCACGATTGGGATATTTTGTATTGTGATTGTTTTATCTACCGTAGATTCTTTAGAAGATAATGTACGAGGAAGTTTTGACAAGCTAGGTGATGACGTCATTTATGTAAACAAGCAGCCGTGGGCAGAAGATCCTAATCAAAGTTGGTGGAAATATTTCCGCAGGCCCAATCCTAGTTTTAAAGAGTACAAATTAGTAGAAAGTAAAATAAAAGATGCCGAATTGGTTTCTTATTCGGCGGGGATCGGTGGACGTACTGCCAAGTGGCGATCCAACAGCGTATCGGGTGCAGTACTAGTAGGGATTTCTTATGACTTTGCGGAACTGTTCAATGTGAATATGGAAAAAGGTAGGTACTTCACGCCTTCCGAGTATGCTTTGGGTTCTGACAAAATAGTTATCGGATATAAGGTAGCAGAAGAGCTATTTGGGAGCGTAGAACCCCTAGGGAAAAAGGTTGCAGTGAACGGAAAAAAAATGGAGGTGATTGGCGTGATCGAAAAAGGAGGGGAGGATTTGGTGCAGATCATGCAATTTGATGAAGCCCTCTTGATCTCTTATAATTTAGCGAGAAAATTTGCGAAAATAGATAAAGATTTTGAAGGAACGACACTAGCCATAAAAGCAAAAAAAGGGGTTCAACTCGAAGACCTCGAAGCCGAACTCACGGGAGTCCTCCGAGCGAGTAGAAGATTAAAACCCAAGGAAGAAAGCAACTTTGCCTTGAATAAATTGACTATGCTGAGTGGAGTACTCGATGGCTTTTTTGGAGTGATGAGTACCGTGGGTTGGGCGGTCGGAGGATTTGCCCTACTCGTAGGCATGTTTAGCGTAGCCAATATTATGTTTGTTTCTGTGAAGGAAAGAACCAACATTATCGGCATCAAAAAAGCCTTGGGCGCCAAACGCTACATCATCCTATTAGAGTTTTTGATCGAAGCGATAATACTGTGTCTTCTAGGGGGTATGTTTGGGCTACTGCTGGTGATGGGAGCTTTAAAAATATTTTCGAGTATTCCGGGCATGGCTTTCGAAATTTATCTATCCGCTGAGAATATGATTTTCGGCGTTTCAATATCAGTTTTAATTGGGATGTTGGCTGGGGCTATCCCTGCATTTTTGGCCGCTAAGATGGATCCGGTGATGGCTATTCGGAGTAAGTGAGTTGAAAATTTTTACCCCGTCATATCAAGACTTCAAAATTATTAATTTATCGTTCCTAACCCAAGTCGTCTTCCAAAAAAAAATAGTCAAGTGAAATTCACTTGACTACCTATGTTTTGTATCTCTAAAAAT
>JBCCJE010000899.1:0-2790 GCA_039027925.1 Bacteroidota bacterium | reverse complement strand
TTTTTTTGCAAGTAGGTAGCCCTAAGCCTGCCCCAGTATATTTTCCTCGATCTTGTAGCCGTTGGAAAACGACAAAAATATCTTTGTGAAATTCTTCGGGTATCCCCACACCATTGTCACTTACCGAAAATAAAAGATGATCGGCTTGCACTAGACAATCTACTTGGATGAGCGGAGGATGTTCCGAGCGGAAGTTGATAGCGTTACTTAGCAGATTAAAGAAAACTTGATAGATGTGCGCTCGGTCAAAGTTGATCGTAGGCAGGTTTTGAATTTCGAATTGAGCTTGGGTGTCATTAGCCAGAGGAGCTAAGTCGTTGATGACTTCCTGTATCAATTCATTAACATTAATAGCTTCTTTGGAGGTCATCTCTGTACTCAATTTGGAATAATTGGAGATACCCTCTAGGATTTTTTCCATCTGATTGGCACCGCCTTTGATGAAGTTCATATAATCTTCGGCGGCATCCGAAATATCGAATGCCTTCAATTCTCTTTTCAGTAAAAATGTAAAACCGCTTAAATTTCTCAACGGTTCTCGCAGATCGTGAGAAATGATTTCTGTATATTTTACGAGGTCTTGATTGGAGGCTTTTAGCAACTGCACTTGTCGCTCGATCTCGTTATTTTTATTTTCCAAAAGTGTATTTCGCTCTTTGGTATTTTTTTGTCGCACAAACATGATACAACCAAAAGAGATCAATAAAATAAAAAGAGCTACTCCGATCCATAGTCTATTTTTGAAACTCAATTGCTGTAATTGTTTTTCATTTTTTAGGCTTTCGATTTCTTTTTCCTTTTGCAATTGTGTGATTTCAAAATCTTTTTTCAGATCGCTGATGCTACTGATCAAATCCTGATTATAAATGGAATCTTTGACGGCACTAGATTTGTCCTGATAGAACCGATACATCACCAAGTCTTGCTTTCGGTAATATACATCCGCAAAGGCTTCCAATAATTCTAAGATACTGCTTTGATCGTTGTTTTCTTCTGCGATTCGGTAGCTTGCCTCAAAACATTGAACGGCCTGATCGAGCTTATTTTTTTCACTATAAATAATTCCCATTGAAGTTAGCACGTACCCTTGCAGGGCAACCTCATTGATGGCATCACACATGACTTTGCATTCGTTGAGTTTTGCTAGTCCTTCATCCGATCTTCCTAGATTGTGAAGGATAGACCCAATGTTGTAGGTAGTCCAAGCAATACTTGGTTGGTCTTCTTTTTTGATAAAGATGTCTAGTGCTTCTTCGTTGAGGGACAGGGCGGTTTCAAAATCCTCCTCGTAAGATGCGATGCTACCGAGGGCGTTGAGTGAATTAGCTATTTCGTTGGTTAAGCCCAAGTCGTAACTGATCTTCAGGGCTTTCTGATAATTTTTCTTGGCCAGTTCAGATTGGTTTTGGTAGAAAAAATTATTACCTAATCCAAAATATACTTTCTCCAATCCGACGGAATCCCGAAGCGTGATGTAAATATCCAATGCCTCCATCTGCGCTCCGTAAGCCGTTTCAAAATCCCCTTGATAGATATTGGCAGCGCCGTAGATGCGTAGTATCTCCCCCCTTTTTCTAGGATCTTGACGAGGGATTCTGGTCAAAATTTTTCCACACAGATCAGACAATAGATTGAATTTGCCTTGCCGCTCGTAAGTTCGCGCCAATTTTAAATCTGCTAGGTAGCGATCCTCAGCTAGGTCATATCTTGTAGCTAGAGAAGAAGCTGCCTTGAAGTGAGCAGTAGCTGCTTCGTACTTGGATACCTCTAGTAGTGCATTTCCCATAGCAATAGAAGTTTGGATATACTGTGGGTGATGCTCAAGGCTATCGGTGGATGTGAGTATTTTTTGGAGACTATCAATGGTCGAAAAACCGTACGTAAAGAATGGAAGAAAAAGCAAGCACACCGACCATTGTACAAATTTGAATATTTTCATTGATCTATTTTTCTACGAGAATTTAGACAAAACCACCCAAAACATGCCAAAGAATATGCCAAGGGAATGTTGCTATCAGAGGGAAGGAGACGGTAACAGAAAAAACTCAACAGACCAACTATCTTCACTAGAATAGTTAGCCTGTTGAGTTTTTTCTGTTAACATCCTCTCTGGGATTACCTCCCTTTTGCCTCATGCTTCGAGAGAATGGATTTTGATGGAATTAATTTTTTTTGGGTTTAAAAAAATAATAATGCGTGAATTATCTGAGAGTAGAGTATGTCTAAAAAGAGATTTCCCAACGTTACCGAAATAGCCCCGAGGTCGTCATTAGAGGTCTTGGTTTAGCAGTAGTCTTTGACGACAGACTAATACTAATGCCTCTTCCTCCTTTTACAGATTTCGATTGTTGTTGAGAAATAATAGCGTTGGAATATTTCTCTGAAAAATTGGATTTAAGTTGTTCAATTTTCATGGTAAAAATTTTTATAAAATAAAATGATTTTTGCAATGTTGATATTCCGTAGAGGTAGATCATCACCAGATATACGGAAATCCAGACTTAATAAATACGGGTCGGGGTTTGGTATTTTTTCCTCCTTTTACAGCTTTTGACTGTTGATTAGAAATAATGGAATTTAAATTTTTCTTTAAGAGATTGGATTTCAGTTGTTCAATTTTCATGGTAAAAATTTTAGTTATACAATTATTAAATATTTGGAAATGAATAAAATGCTTTATCGCTTAGGAATGGTGCATTAATAAATTTACATTTTATGCGCAGTTATTTTTTCTTTATGCAAGGCGAAAAACGCAGGCGATGCAGGGCATCAGCGTCCCGAGTACTCGGG
>JBCCJE010000898.1:0-2804 GCA_039027925.1 Bacteroidota bacterium | reverse complement strand
TTTTCAGTTTTTATTGAACAGTTTTGTTATCGTCGAGAATTAAAGGTTGCATTTTTTACCGCTAAAGATACTTTTTCAATCCTAATCGGCTACTTCCATCTGAGTACCATTTTTCCATTTCTTCAAATATCTGGTATCCTAGTTTTTGGTAGAATGCGGGGGCCGCGTATCCCGCTGTCCAAACCCAGATTTTTGTGATGCCTTTTGCTTTTATTGCCTTTTCCAATCGAATCAAAAGTTGTTGTCCTATTTTCTGACTACGAAACTTTTGCTCTACAAATAAATCTGTCAAGTAAAACCAACCATTATATGTTGTTCCACTTTTATAGGCTAACCCCGAAGAGCAGCCTACAAATTTTCCGTATTCGGTAGCTACACATCCGAAGCGGTCTGCTGATTGTATTTTTACTCCACGATCAAGGGTATGCTCATCGAAGCCTTGTTTCATTCGCTCAAATTCGACGGATGTCATGGCTCGATTTTCAAGGATGATAGGGTTTCTTTTCATGGTGGCAAAATTAGTAGGATTTATGTTATCCCCTCGCCCCCTACCGTCGCTTCCTCCCCGAAAACTCCATCGCTTCCCCTTTCCCAAATCCGTAGCTGAATCCAAAGGTGACGAATCTTCCTCTTTGTCGAAAACTGTAAAAGTAGAAGTCTTCCTGAATAGTTTCACTCTCCCGAATCCTAGAGGCGAAAATATCTCTTACGCTAAAATTAAGTACGCCCCTACCCTTCATAATTTTTTTCCGAAGTCCTAAGTCGGCGAATAGGTTTTCTGATACCTCGCCTTGGACGGTTTGAAATCCAGAGCGGTACTGACCCGTGATTTCAAAATCAATACCCGCAGGGAGTTTGACCTTTGAGGTGATTTTTGTGGACCATTGATCTGCCCGAAAGTCAAAAGAAGTAGCTTCCAATTCGCCTTCCCGATTGAAGTAATTATAATTAAAGTCACCATTGAAGGTTAGCTTTTTGCTCGCCGAGTATTTGGCATTTACTTCGATTCCGGTGGAGCGATTGGTTCCGATGTTGAGGGGTCGAGTAATGCTGACATTATCCTCAAAGGTAGCGACGCGCTCCACTACGTCGGTAGTGTAGCGATAGTAAACGCCAAAATTCAAAGACGTTTTTCCGAGGATGTAAATACTCGAAATTTCGTAGGAGTCTGTAAACTCAGGTAACAAATCAGGATTTCCAGTTCGCACGGAGAAGTTATTTCTGATGTTAAAAAAAGGATTCAAATCCCACAATCGAGGTCGGAATATTCTACGGGAGTATCCTCCCTGAACCGAGAAAGCCTCCGTTATTTTATAGGAAGTATGAAGGGTCGGAAAAAAGTTGCTGAAGTTTAAGTTGTTCTCTTCGTTAGTATTGACAAGCAGAGTATTCAAGTCGGTATTTTCCATTCGTAATCCCAGTTTGATGCCCCACTTTTCGTCCTCGTACGCTCCTGTTCCGTAAATACCAAGGACGTTTTGACTATATTCAAATAAATTAGTTAAGCTAGGATCAGCGAGAAATTCTCCATTGATAGAATTTCTCACTTCAAAATCGTTGCTTACATTATTAATGACATATTGTGCCCCTGTCTCAAAAGTTACCTTATCCGAAAATGGCTTGGTGTAGTCCACGCTGAAGGTGTAGCGTCCTTCTTGGAAGTGTGTCTCAGTCTCCTGATCGGCAAAGGATTCGCCACCTAAAGTCTCATCGTTAAAAAATTCTGAGGACAAATCTTTCCCGAAAAAATTACCAATGGCGCTTAACAACAAAGCGTGGTCTTTATGTCCTTTTAGTTTACTCTTGTACTGTAATTCGTATTGGTACTTTGGATTGGTTGCTTCGGTTGTCTCGCTTCTCGTCCAAACATTAGTGATTTCTCCCGTAGCGTCCTGCAATCTAAAATTGGTCAGAGAGGGTTGGTCTTCTATCTCGTAAGCAAAACTTCCCGACAATGTAATTATATTGTTTTTGTTGATATTATAATCCGTCCCGAGGATAAAATTATAGAATGTCTCATTGCGGTATTCTTTCCCATCCGAAAAAATTGTAGTTCCGCTTACGAGGTCACGGTTAATATTTTCAGTAACGGTAGGCAGCTCACGGTAGCCTACTCCGATTTGACTAAAGAGGTTAAATTTTTCCGTCCGACGGTTAAGGCTCAGCCCAAAACTGTGATTGTGCGGCACGCCCGTATTGATGGTTGCCGAACCGTTGATGCCTTTTCTTTCTTCTTTTTTGATAACAATATTGATGATGCCCGAAGTCCCCTCTGCATCGTATTTCGCCGAAGGATTCGTGATGACTTCTATTTGGGAGATCATGTCAGCGGTGATTGTTCCGAGCGCATTGCCCTGTTCGCTTGCTAGTACAGAAGGTTTTCCGTTGATTAAAATTTGTACACCCGTACTACCCCGCAGGCTGATTTCTCCTTCGATATTAACATTGACGGAAGGGACGTTATTCAGTACTTCCAATGCACCTGCCCCCGTGCTACTCAGATCTTTTCCTACATTAAAAACGCGTTTATCCAATCGGAATTCCGTTTGGGATTTTTCGGCACGAACGACAACTTCTTCGAGTTGCTTACTATTTTCGTTGAGCAAAATTGTCCCCAAATTAACTTTACCATTGGCTATGGAAAAATCCGTAATTGTTTTGTTATCAAATCCAATGAAACTAATCTCAACGTAGAAGTCAGTCGAGTTGGTGGTTACGGTGAAGGTGCCATCTAGCTCGGTGGTCACTCCCGTAATGGCTGTCTTGGTACTGTTATCCCCGATCATCACCGTAGCAAATTCTAC
>JBCCJE010000897.1:0-2812 GCA_039027925.1 Bacteroidota bacterium | reverse complement strand
TTTTAGAAAAATCTGTTAATTTTGATCAAATTTCGAGTATTGCTCAGAAAGCAGGAAAGAAGATTTTAAAAGATATTAATTTATTTAATGTTTACGAAAATGCTGAACAACTCGGAGCGGGAAAAAAATCCTACGCCGTAAGCTTTATTTTTGAAGACACCACTAAAACCTTAAAAGATAAGGAGATCGAAAAAATAATGAATCACTTGATTCAAACTTACGAAAGTCAACTAGGGGCGGTGATCAGGAGGTAGTATTGATTTAAAATTCATCATTCAAAATTAATATGAGTTTATCCGAAAAAATGGACACTATCGAAATGAAAGTCAGGCAGATGGCTTTGAGGTTTCAGCGGGTGCAAAAAGAGAAAGATAAACTAGCAGAAGAAAACGAAAAACTCCGCAAGGAGCTTTCAAAATATAGTAACAAAACCAACGACTTGGAGCAAAAGCTAGAGCGAACGGCTCTAGCTTTGGAGGAGAAACAAGAGAATGACCCCGAGCATTCAAAAAAGTTGCGCAAGGAAATCGAACAGTACATCAAAGAAATAGATAGATGTATTGACCGATTAAAAAATAGCTAAGTGATGGAAGGACAAGACACCTTAAATATAACGGTACTAATTGCGGGTCGTCCGTACCCTTTAAAAATAAAGGCTAGTGACGAGCATACGATTCGTAAAATCGTTAAGGATGTCAATGAAAAAATCAACAAATTTCAGTTGAATTATATTAAAAAAGACAAACAAGATTGTCTGGCAATGACCCTTCTTACCTACGCCGTGGATTTGCAAAAAGCACAAACGGACAAAGCCATGACTCCCGGCGCCGACCTTTCTGATAAGATTCATCAATTGGATGAATTGCTCGATTCTTTTCTAGGGTAGTCTCTATTCCCTGCTCCTTTCTCTTGTGTAAGTGCCCGTTGTTCAGGTGCGATGTTTTCGCATTTTGACATTATCAGGTTTTTTGATTTTGACAGAAAACGTAGCTTGGCTCTACCCTACTTTTGGGATGAGGCTAAGAGAATTTCTAAGAAAAAAGTTATTTCTCTACGTACTGCTTTTTTGTCTCATCAAAACTCCAACGTACTTACGCAGGAATACATTAACATATTTATATCACAAAAAATTGAAACAACATGGGAGTAGAAATTATAATCATAGCGGCAATTGTCGCAGCGGTGGTAGGAGGCTTTCTGGGGCAAATGGGTATAAAAAAAGCCCAAAATGCCAAACTGGAAGCAGCCCAAAGTGAAGCGGACGAAGTCATCACCGCAGCACGCCTAAAGGCTAAAGACATTCAAAAAAATGCCGAACGAAAGAACGAAGGCATCAAACAAAAGAAGATCAACGAAGCGAAAGAAAGATTTGCGCGATTAAAATCAGAGTACGAAAGCTATAAGGCAGATCAAAAAGTGGCGATCAAAGAGCGGCAGATGGAAGTAAAGAATCAGGAAAACGCCCTAAAGCAAAAACGGGATAAACTGCAATCAAAAGTGCAATCCTTGGAAAGCAAAAAGGCAGCCCTAGATTCCAAGGAGGTAGAGATAAAAACCATTCGGGAAAATTTAGAAAAACAACTCAAAATCGTTTCGAAGAAAAAAGGAGAACTCGATAATGCCAATCAAAAGCACATCGAAGCACTCGAAAAAGTAGCCAACCTGAGTGAAGCGGATGCGAAAGAGGAGTTGCTCAAAGCCGTAAAATCAAAAGCAGAAATGGACGCCATGGCCATCGTCAAAGACACCATTGCACAGGCCAAGATCAATGCGAACAAAGAAGCCAAGAAAATTGTCATCCAATCCATCCAGAGGATGTGTGCAGAATATACCATCGAAAATACTGTCTCTGTTTTTAACCTAGAGTCAGATGCTCTGAAAGGACAAATTATTGGACGGGAAGGTAGAAACATCCGAGCACTAGAAGCAGCAACGGGAGCGGAGATTGTAGTGGATGATACCCCCGAGGCCATTATCATTTCGAGTTTTGATCCTATCCGTAGGGAGGTTTGCCGATTATCTCTAAAAAGATTGGTAGCGGACGGAAGAATTCATCCTGCGAGAATTGAGGAAGTAGTCAATAAAACGCGCAAAGAACTCGACGAACAAATTGTAGAAATTGGAGAGCGAACCATCATGGAACTCGATGTGCACGGCCTGAATCCTTACTTGGTAAAAATGGTAGGTCGAATGCGCTTCCGATCATCTTACGGACAAAACTTACTGAAGCACTCCATTGAGACGGCGCACCTGTGCGCCATCATGGCCGCTGAAATCGGATTGAGTCCCAAGCAAGTTAAACTAGCTAAGCGGGGTGGATTGCTCCACGATATTGGAAAAGTAGCAGAAGAAGAATCCGAATTGCCACACGCACCTCTCGGTATGAAAATCTGTGAAAAACACGGAGAGCATCCGATTGTGTGTAATGCCGTCGGAGCACACCACGACGAGATAGAAATGAATAATATCATTTCACCCATCGTTCAGGCGTGTGATGCCATTTCGGGAGCACGTCCCGGAGCGCGTAGAGAAATCTTGGAAAGCTACTTGAAGCGGCTCGGTGATCTGGAAGAAATTGCAATGGCTCACGACAACGTACAAAAAGCGTACGCCATGCAAGCGGGAAGAGAGCTACGCGTCATCGTAGAAAGCGAAAAAGTTACTGACCAATATGCAGATGATTTATCCTTTATGATTTCACAAAAGATTCAGGATGAGATGCAATATCCAGGGCAAATAAAAGTAACGGTAATTCGAGAAAAGCGAGCAGTTAACTATGCGAGATAATTAATTTTTCCAGTACTTTAAAAAG
>JBCCJE010000896.1:0-2820 GCA_039027925.1 Bacteroidota bacterium | reverse complement strand
GAATAAACTTGTGGCTTTACAGCTGCGACCCTACTGGCCAACCTGTCTGACTGAAAATGCTGGAGATAAAATTTTTCTGAACTTAAAAATGTCAGAGATCGCTAAGACCATACTGCCTATATGAAGAGAAAAAAGTTTTTAATGAGGAGTTTAGTAAAAAAAGACATGTGACCATTTATCATTCGTACTTCGATATAGCAGAAGGATTTGTGGGAGAAAGAAAGCTTAACCAGACCATTAATATGGATGCACCTTCCATATATTCTATCGGTCCAGAAAGTAAATTGAACATTCGAGTAGTAGTCACTAACCACTCCAAAAACAATGATGAACACGAGCAAAGGGTCAGCTTCAATGATAATGTTCTCGCCGAGGAGAGCTTCTTAAACGCAAAGGTTCTGAGTTTTGATTTTGGGATTCCGACAACTTCTTTGAATAGTACTAATGAGGTGAAATTTGAAGGACTGGTGAATAACAAGGATAGACAAAAGGTGGCTTACATCAAGTTGACTTATCCGCGTAATTTTGATTTTGAAAATAAAAGTTATGTACGTTTCTCGTTGCCCTCTTCTTCTTCCCCTCAGTATTTATCCATAGACAACTTTAATACCTCTGGGGGTTCGCCTATTCTTTACGACTTGACCAACAGTATCCGAATAGAAACGAATGTATCTGGTGGTGAAGTTCAGGTACAACTTCCAGCTTCAATGGGGGAACGGCAGATTGTACTATTTAATCCTAATGCTACTAGTGAGATTGATGCCATCGAATCAGTAGATTTTATTGACTATACCCAGTCAGACGATGAATTTATCATTATTTCCAATCCTAATCTTTACGATGACGGTCAAGGTAACAATTGGGTACAAGAATATCACGATTACCGAGAAAACTCTAGTATCAATGGATACCCAACAGTTATAGTGGATATCCAACAACTGTATGATCAGTTTGCTTACGGGATCAATCGGCACAGTATATCCATTCGGAATTTTGGTCATTTTGTGAAAAAACAATGGTCAAATCCTAAGTACTTTTTCCTACTCGGTAAAGCGCGCAACTACGATGAGATACGCACTAAAGAAAACTTAGAAGCAGCTATGTCGAACGGTACTTTTCAGGTACCTACCTTCGGCACGCTTGGAGGGGGGGATAATCTACTGCTATCCACCAACGAAACGGGGTATCCCATCGTGTCCGTAGGAAGGCTATCCGCTAGTACTCCAGAGCAAGTAAAAATATACCTTGATAAAGTAATTGTACAAGAAACCAACCAACTCCAGCAAGCACAAACAATAACCGAAAGAGCGTGGAGAAAGCGCATACTACACCTAGGGGGAGGAAATGCTCAGGAACAGCCAAGATTCAAAAGTTATCTAGCGCAGATGGAGGATATCATAGAGGATAATCGGTACGGCGCAGAGGTTTTTTCATTTTTCAAAACATCTTCAGACCCCGTACAAAGTTCCGTATCTGACCAACTGACGGATCTTATCAATGGTGGTATATCCATTATGACCCTATTTGGTCATGCCTCTGCGGCAGGTTTTGATTTTTCTATTGATAGTGCTTCGTCCTACGATAATGAAGGACACTTTCCCGTAATATTGTCATTGGGTTGCTATTCTGGATTGGTACATTCTAATGATCCAGGCATCAGTGAAGAGTTTGTTTTTACGGAGAATAAAGGAGCTATTGGATTTATTGCATCTACTGCTCTTGCGACAGAATTTCCACTTAGGGATTATGGGGAGGAGTTTTATGATTTGCTCGGAGAGGAACTGTACGGAGAGGGGATTGGAGATGTTGCCAGGCAAACTGCTAAGAACTTGAATTTTGTCATAGGTTATCTGGCTGGCGCAATGACTTTACACGGAGATCCTTCCATCAAGGTTAATGTTGGAGACGGACCCGATTACACGATTGATCCAACTTCTGTGAGATTTGATCCTAATCCTATCAGCGTTAGGTTAGATAGTTTTGATCTTAGCTTTGATATTTATAACGTAGGTACCAAGCAAGATACTAGCTTGACGATAGAAATTACCCAGCAGTTGCCTAGTGGGAATGAGTTTAAATTGTTGGTAGATAGTATCTCCACTCCCAAGTACAAGGAAGCCTACACGTACACCCTTCCAAGTTTGGGAGAGCAAGCACTTGGTGAAAATAGGTTTTACGTGGAGTTAGATAGGACAAACCAAATCATGGAGTTGCCGCAACCATACGCCGAACAGAATAATAAACTGATTTCCTCTTCTGGTGAGGAAGGATCAGAAATCTATTTTGTTTCAAATGAGTTAGTTCCCATTTCTCCCAGAGAATTTAGCATAGTTAACAATCCAAATGTGACGTTAAAGGCATCCACTTCAACAACTTTTTTGGAAAGTCAAAAATATATACTTGAAATAGATACTACTATGGCCTTTAATAGTCCATTGATGATTAGGAAAGAAATTATTCAAAGTGGGGGCGTAGTGAAATGGAAACCAGAGATTTCTTTTCAAAATGATGTCGTATATTACTGGCGGGTGAGTCCCGATCAAGATCCTGACGTAGGAGGGTATGTATGGAGAAATAGTTCATTTCTTTACCAAGCAGGGCTCTCGGAGGGATGGAATCAGTCGCATTATTTTCAACTTCAAGATAACGATTATGTCAATATGAAATTGGATACCACCAGAGCAATACAATTCATTGACGATTTTAAAGATCTTAGGTTTGTGAATATGGTCATTGCTTCTATTAACAATACAGCCAGAATAGTTCTGAATAATGATCGGTCGGGATTTTACAGCGGCACACCAGACGCTGCCGTTGCCG
>JBCCJE010000895.1:0-2823 GCA_039027925.1 Bacteroidota bacterium | reverse complement strand
CGAGTCACATTTGAGTCTTTGTATTTTTATTGTTATAAAATAGTAAACTGAATTAAATATACCGAATTCAAAAACTCAATATATCTTTTTACCCGCTCCCCACACCATTTTTTCAGATCGTTAAATTATTCATTATCAATTGTTAATTATCAATTATCAAAACTCCCTTACACCATTTTTTCGGGTCGTACCCATTGGTCAAATTCTGATTCTGTTAAGTAACCCAACGCTAGTGCAGCGGCCTTCAGCGTCGTTCCTTCTTTGTAGGCTTTCTTAGCGATGGTAGCAGCTTTGTCATAACCGATGTGGGTATTCAGCGCAGTTACTAGCATCAACGAATTATTCAGATTCTCTTCGATGCGCGCGTAGTTCGGCACAATTCCTTTGGCGCAATTTTCATTAAAACTATTACAAGCATCACCAATCAATCGAGCGGAAAATAAGAAATTAAAAATCATCATCGGCTTGAACACATTCAATTCAAAATGTCCAGTCATCCCCCCTACGTTGATCGCTACGTCATTACCGATGACCTGTGCCATCGCCATCGTCAACGCTTCGGATTGCGTAGGGTTAACCTTACCGGGCATGATGGAAGAGCCGGGTTCATTGGCGGGGATAATTAACTCTCCGATACCACACCTCGGTCCCGAGGCTAACATCCGAATATCATTTCCAATTTTCATCAAAGAAACGGCAACTGTTTTCAAAGCGCCGTGGGCTTCCACGATAGCATCGTGGGCAGCTAAGGCTTCAAATTTATTTTTGGCGGTGACGAACGGGAGTCCCGCTAGTTCGGCGATTTCGGCAGCAACGTGCTTTGCGTACCCCTTGGGGGTATTCAATCCTGTGCCAACTGCCGTTCCTCCCAACGCCAACTCCGATAAATGCTTCATGGTATTTTTGATGGCGCGCATACCGTGATCTATTTGAGAAACGTAGCCAGACAGTTCTTGACCCACCGTGACGGGAGTAGCATCCATAAAATGTGTCCGACCGATCTTCACTATTTTTTTAAATTCCTTTGCCTTAGCATCCAAGGTGTCTCGGAGATTTTGTAAGCCAGGCAAGGTGACTTCTACTAGGGCTTGGTACGCCGCAATGTGCATGGCAGTCGGGAAGGTGTCATTGGAGGATTGGGACTTGTTCACGTCGTCGTTGGGATGAAGAAATTTTTGCTCATCCATCAAGTCGCCACCGTTGAGTACGTGCCCTCGATTGGCAATCACCTCGTTGACGTTCATGTTGGATTGTGTTCCAGAACCCGTTTGCCAGACGACCAACGGAAACTCATCATCCAATTTGCCTTTCAGAATTTCATCACACACTTTTCCTATCAGCGTTGCTTTTTTCTTGGGGAGTACGCCGAGTGCTGCGTTGGTGCTCGCTGCTGCTTTTTTGAGAATAGCGTAAGCGCGGATGACTTCCATTGGCATCAGTTGTCCACCTATTTTAAAATTTTCCTTGGAGCGTTGCGTTTGTGCTGCCCAGTATTTTTCGGCAGGCACTTTAACGATTCCGATGCTGTCTTTTTCTTTTCGGTATTTCATTTTTCTAAAAATGTTTTTGGTGTAAAATGATATTTTTCAAATGATGGCGCAAAGGTAATCTTTTCGGTACAAAGTAGGTTTTGGTGGGTTGGCTTTCTGCTGTTGTATTTGTACTGTTATTTCAATTTGTCCTAAGTCCCACAGATGGTCACTAGCATCGTTTGATCTCGGAGGATTTTTTTAATAGCTATTTTTTACTGGGATAGATATCGTAGGTCTAGTACTTCTATGATTTGTAAATGTTTTGTTATTGTTACCTGCTAAAACTCAGGGACTACCGCGGAATCCAGGGTGATTGGTTCTAATTATGAGGAAGTCTATTGCTAAATTTTTGCAACTAATTTGCGATCTTGCAGGATGTCTCTCCCCTGCTGGCGGAGAGGTGATTAGTTCTAACGTTGAGGAGATTCTACTGTTAAATTTTTGGACACCGTCTGTGATCTTGCAGAGTGCTTCTCCCCCGCTGGCGGGGGTCGGGGGGTGGAATTCAAAATCAAATGAAAAAAAGCGTGAATTCCACCCCCCAGCCCCCGCCAGCGGGGGAGATACGTCCTGCAAACTCGCAGATTAGGTGCAAAAAATAATGTACAAAACCTGTGAATTAGAACCAATCCCCCTACCTCAGAACTGGGATCATTAGCTTATGGATGATGCCAATTACTCACCTACCTGACTCTTAGGGTTTGCGCAAGAATAAACGATGCAGTAAGAACGGTTATCTTTGCGCAAGCCTTACTCCTCAGATTCCAGTTTTTCCTTTTCCCATTTTTCGTTATCCGTTTTGTACCATTCCAAAAACGAATCAATGGTTTCGTCTTCCTTGCCCGACTCTACGGGTTCGTAGCTATAGTTGAAGAAGGAGTAAGGGGATAAGTCAATGGCTTCCTTGGCCGCAGGTAGAGCACTAATCCCCACGTGATGATCTTCCGAATCTTCGTAAGTAAACTTATAGGCATAAATATTCGATACCTCGCCTTTGTACTCGAATGGAAATATTTTGAGGAGTTCGATATCTTCCATTTTTGCGGAAGCATAATCTTCACTTAGATAAGTGTAAAATTTGAGTTTAGCGATGAGGTCTTTTTTTAGCCAATGCTTGGGAAGGTTGTTGCGTAAGCTATCTTCCTCAAAAATTTGTATGGTGTAAAATTGATCTTCGGGAGAGGTGGCAATCTTTTTCCAAATCTTTTTCGGCACTTTTTTATTTTGGGAAATAAGACTGCGGGCAAGTACGCCACACAAATAAGGATCTTTGATGGCAAGCAGTTTTTTG
>JBCCJE010000894.1:0-2823 GCA_039027925.1 Bacteroidota bacterium | reverse complement strand
GATAAAATTTCGAAGGTGCTACAATTTATCAAGCACTACGTACCGTTTGAAAAGCGACAAAATTTTGATAAATTTGGAAAAGAAATAGATACATTCACCAATAAAAGCAAAGACATGGGTATCACGGAATTAGTAAGAAATTATGAATTGGGACGAGCAGAGGAAGAAGGAGTAGAAAAAGGAGTAAAAAAGGGAGAAGATATAGGCATAGAAAAATCCTTGGCAATTATTAAAATGGTTAAAGCAGAAAAAGACACCAAAGTCATAGCTCAAGAATTAAATGTAAAACTTGAAGTGGTAGAAAAGATTAAAAAAGAAATGGGATATTAAGTTTAGAATACAAAAAGAGATCGTGTAAAATGACCATCAACCCGAATAGTTGAGCAAAAAAATAGTTGATAACTTATCTTGGATACGATTTTTGTTAACGATTTATTAAACACAATTTTTTCTAATTTTAAAAAACAATAAAGGTCAGAAATTTGTGATTAAGAGAGTATGCTCAGATTAAACTGATCTGCATACTTTTTTAATTTTAAATTCAAAATTCCACGAGGGGTAGGGCAGAAGTTAATCGTTCCGAGCCCTCAATAAAAAATTCAAAATTGAGAATATGAGAAGAACATTGCTTACTCTTACGGCACTTTTTTTCCTCACGCTTTCCGCTCTTGCCACCAACGGCTACGAAATCAAAGTCAAGATTAATGGATTTCAGGAAAAGCAAATCTACTTAGGTTATCATTACGGCGACAAGCAGTACATCAAAGATACGGTCAGTATGGATGCTAGTGGGTACTTCACCTTTGAAGGGGAAGAACCATTGGATGCAGGGGTCTATCTGGTGATTATGCCGCCTGACAATCAATATTTTGAAATTTTGGTGGACGAAAAGTCTCAACAATTTTCGGTAGAGACCAAAAGAGAAGATCCCGTGGAGCATATCAAAATTCAGGGATCTAAGGACAATCAAGTATTTTATGATTATTTGAAATACCTGAGTTCTATGATTCCTAAACAGAAAGAACTGGTTGAAAAGAAAAAGGTGGCCGATGGAACTGCTAAAATGGAAGAAGTCAATCAAAAATTAAATGCGCTCGATCAACAGGTCAAACAGTATCACAAGGATTTGATTCAAAAAAATCCGAAGTACATGTCCACCGTAGTCATCAAGCCAAGGTTAGAAATAGAGATGCCAGCGTTTGAAGGGGACGAAAAGTCGGTTTCCATGCAGCGATACCTATATTACAAAGAACACTACTTCGATAATGTTGATTTGAGTGATCCTAGAGTATTGCGAACGCCATTTTTATTTAAGCGGGTAACTTATTTTGAGGAAAAATTAACGCCGCAACATCCTGATTCGTTGATTCAATCCATTGACTTTGTTTTGAAGAAAATGCAACCAAGCGAGGAAACCTTCAAGTATTACTTGATTCATTTTTTTAATAAATACTTAAAATCAAAAGTAGTAGGAATGGATGCAGTTGCAGTTCATTTAGCTGAAAATTACTATTGTAAAGGGCTGGCACCTTGGGTTGAAGAAGAACGGTTATTAAAAATTTGTGATAATGCTAGAAGAGCGAAACCTACTCTTATTGGAAGAAAAGCGCGCAACATCACTACCAAAGACCGTAACGGAAAAGATAGGCAATTATATGATGTCAAAACTGACTATACCATCCTTTATTTTTGGGCACCTGATTGTGGGCATTGTAAAAAGATGACCCCTTTCTTGATAGATTTTCATGAGAAATGGAAAGATAAAAGTGTTTCCATTTTTACCATTTGCAAACCTAAAAGTGGGGAATACGAAGAGTGCTGGGAGTACATAGATGAAAAAGAAAACATGGATAAAATGATGCACACTTACGATCCTTCGCAGCGGGCGCAGGTATATTATAACATTAGATCCACCCCCTCCCTTTTTATTTTGAATAAAAACAAGGAGATCATCTCTAAGGGAATCGGCGCAGATCAATTGGATGAAGTCATGGATCAAATCATTTTAAGAGACCAAGAGAATATGAATAAGGAGAAATAGTCTTTCTTAAAAAAATATTCTCGGGACGTCTTCAAATGTATTTTGGAGGCGTTTCTTATTTGAAGAATAAATTAAAACTGAAATTAACTACTTAGCCACACGCTTTGAGAACGCCGTGAGATGGGAAAGTGGGAATGCAAGCGTTCTTAAAGCCAAATTATGGAGCTTTCGTTGGCTTTAATAACTTTTGCTTTACTTATTTGCTATCCCGTGAAGTTCTCAAAGCATGGGGCTAGGTAATTACAACTGAAACTATGCAAATAATTACATTAGAACACACTTCTATTTCTGATCTTACAAAATGTTTTAATAAGGCTTTCTCTGACTACTTTGTGAAATTTAATGTGACAGAAGCATATCTTCAAGATCGTTGGTATGCCGCAGGAGTTGATTTCTCTTTGTCGGCTGGTGTTATGGATGGAGGTTTATTAGTCGGATTTATAATGAATGCAGTACAAGAATGGAGAGGATTAAAATCAGCTTTTAATGTGGGGACAGGAGTTATTCCTTCACATCGAGGAAATCAACTAACGGAGAAAATGTATGACTTTTTTCTTCCAAAATTAATAGCGCAAAATATCAAATGCTTAGGATTAGAAGTCATTCAGGAAAATCATAAAGCTATACATATCTACAAAAAAGTAGGGTTAGTGATAAGTAGGGGATTGAATTGTTATAATGGCGAGATACGGTCTGATTTGCTTGTTCAGGTGGATGGAATTTCATTTAAAGAAATCAAAAATCCTGATTGGAAGAAACTTCAATCTTTTCATGACTTTGAG
>JBCCJE010000893.1:0-2824 GCA_039027925.1 Bacteroidota bacterium | reverse complement strand
GGAATATTTTTAATTTTAGCAGGATTCGTTGTTAGTTTTTCATCGTGTCTAAAAGACTCTTGTGATGGAACAAATACCTTTATTCGCTTCGAACCTATTTATAAAACCGTAGATGAGATCCGGCAAGATATTCAAATCTTACCTCCCCGAGCATTGGAAAACCCAGGAAAAATCTACTACTACAAAGACCACATCATCGTCAATGAACTAAGGGAAGGACTACACATCATTGACAACTCCAATCCCGAAAATCCAACCAATGTTTCTTTTGTTACTATCCCCGGAAATTTGGATATGGCCGTCAAAGGAGATATGATGTATGCGGATAATTACATTGACCTTTTGACCATTGACATTAGTGATCCTCGTAACCCCGTTTTGAAAGAGCGAGATGTAAACGTATTTAGCTCGCTGAGTCTGCATCAGGATCTAGGACACCTCGTTTACTACGAACCAACGGAAGAGACTGTCGAAATAGATTGTTCTGATCCTCGATGGGGTAGCGGTTGGTTTTGGGGTAGAGGAGGGGCTTTCTTTGAAACTAATGCAACGGTTCAATTGGCAGGAGGAACAACTACTGCTGGGGCTGCCAACGCACCTGCGGGCGTAGCGGGATCTATGGCGCGCTTTGCGATTTACAATGATTTTCTCTACACTATTGATAATAGTGAGGTAGATGTTTTTGACATTACGGATGTGATGAATCCGAATTACGAAAATTCGTTCAACGTCAGTTGGGACATCGAAACACTCTTCCCTTACGATGACAAAATGTTCATCGGTTCGGAGTCGGGCATGTTCATCTACGATTTAGAGAATGCCGTCAACCCTAGTTACCTATCTAAATTCGAGCACGCGAGAGCTTGTGATCCTGTTTTTGTAAAAGATAATTATGCGTACGTGACGCTGCGAGATGGTACTCCCTGCGAAGGTTTTGTCAACCAATTGGACGTAGTGGATATTACCAGTTTGACAAGTCCTACTTTGGTAAAAACCTACGAAATGGATAATCCCCACGGGCTTTCCATCCGAGAAGATCACTTGTACCTCTGCGATGGTGCCAGCGGATTGAAGGTGTACAATATTGACGACGTTGAAGATTTGACTAGAACGGACTGGGTAAAAAGTATGGATACGTACGACGTGATTTCTATTCCTGGGAAAAACATTGCGCTCGTAGTCGGTAAAGATGGCTTGTACCAATTCGATACCACCAACCCTTCCGATCTGAAAGAAATTAGTTCCATCAACATCAATAGATAAATTATGAAAATTAAATTTTTTCTAAGTTTTCTGATTTTCTCTTTTTTTGTAAATGTGTTGTTAGGTCAATCCAACGAAAACCACGACATCGTTTACATGAAGAACGGAAGTATCTTCAAAGGGAAAATTATCCATTACGATCAGCGTGAAAATTTAAGGTTGGAGTTATCCTCCGGCCACGTAGTCATCCTAGAAAGTAGAAGGGTAAGAAAGATCATCCAAGGAGATGTTGACCCTGCGCTATTGATAAAACCTGAAAGAGTAAAGAAGCCCTACAACTTCCGAGAACAAGGACTTTACGTCACTACTTTTGTAGGTTATCACGGTGGAGGTTCTGCTTTCGAAGCTGCTGAAACCAACCACGGGCTAGGCGTACAGGCTTCCTTGGGGTATCAGTTCCATCGGTTGCTAGGAGTAGGTGCAGGTATCGGGATGGACTATTACTATTCGGGAAGTGGACAAAATTTTATGCCCGTCTTTGGAGAAGTCAGGGGATATCTTCTCCCCAGAAATGTAACGCCTATGTACAGTTTCGCAGCGGGATATGGTTTTGCCTTCGAAGATGAGGAGCGAAATATTACGAATGCTCAGGGTGGCTTGATGGTTCATCCTTCCGTAGGATTTAGATTCGGCGGCAGTAAGACAATGAACTTCACGCTGGAAGCAGGCGTAAAAATCCAAAAAGGAACATTCGAGTACGTCGTTTGGGATGTCATTGAGCACCGCATGACCTACCGTAGGTTTGTTGTTAAGGCGGGGATTGTTTTTTGAGAGGTGAGGATTACCTGTCCCGAAGCTTCCCACGACTTACCCTACGTCACGGAGGTCTCGGGATAGGTAATTAAACCAGTACCTCAAATCACTCCACCCGAATCCAATCCACTTCCAAATGAAACTTTCCTTTTTGCTTATCGGCGATCAGGAAACCAATTTGTCGGAGGTCTTCTGTTTTGAGTTGAGGATGCTTTGGAAAAATTCTTCCCCGAAAAGTTGCCTCAAAATCTGCGACGGGCATTTCAATTTCCACCCACTCGTCTTTTTTAGTTTTAAAATTTTTGGAATAAGAAATCCCATCGAAGTTATCAGAACTTCGCATTCGGAATTTATACGTTTGCCCATCTCCCTTGACCCGTAAATGTATTGTTTTAAAATCGCTGTGCTTAAATTGCTGCGGAGCAGTTCGAGTAGAGGCGAACCCACCATTATTTTCCAAAGAGACATTGCCCGAAAATTCGAGCGTCCCATTTTCTTCGTTCCATTTGACTTGACTGTCGGATAATCCACCCATTACGCCGTCGTTGACGATGCGCCAGCTTTCCAAATCAGCATTCGTATCAAATTCAAAAAGGGAAGAGGGAGTAGCTAAGTTGAGCATAACCAATAAGAGTAAGATATTTTTCATGATTAAAAGTAGTTGATTACCTAATTCCTAATTAGGGGTGTACAAAGTTTTTGAATTCATTTATGTAAATAAATTGCTGTGCCTGACAGCAAGTAGGTGTCGTCCCTCTGGGACTCTTAGAATATGCAAATGGATTGTTATACCCTACCCATATTTTGT
>JBCCJE010000892.1:0-2825 GCA_039027925.1 Bacteroidota bacterium | reverse complement strand
CTAGGGATGGTGTAATTAGACCACTCAGCCCAATAATATCTACATTTTCTTCTCTCGCCTTTTTGAGTATATTATCACAACTCACCATGACCCCCATATCAATGATCTCATAATTATTACAGCCTAAGACTACCCCAACTATATTTTTTCCAATATCGTGTACATCGCCTTTTACTGTTGCCATTAATATTTTTCCCTTAGAAGAACTTCCGCTTTCTGATTTTAATGCTTCTATATACGGCGTTAGATGTGCTACTGCTTTTTTCATCACCCGGGCACTCTTCACTACCTGCGGCAAAAACATTTTCCCGCTTCCAAATAAATCACCAACTACATTCATCCCGTCCATCAACGGCCCTTCGATGACTTGCAAAGGATGATCGAATTGTTGTCGTGCCTCTTCGGCATCTTCTACTATAAATTCCGTAATCCCTCTAACTAAAGAATGTGTCAATCGCTCTTGGAGGGGTTTTTCTCGCCAGCTTAAATCTTTTTGGATTTGCTTACCGCCACCTTTCACCCGCTCCGCATAATCGGTCAATGCTTCCGTAGCATTTTCCGTACGGTTGAAAAGTACATCTTCTACCAGTTTCAAGAGTTCCTTCGGGATATCTGAATAAACCTCCATCATTCCTGCATTCACAATACCCATATCCATACCCGCCTTGACGGCGTGGTAAAGAAAAGCTGAGTGCATGGCTTCTCTCACCGCATTATTTCCTCTGAAAGAAAATGAAATATTACTCACTCCTCCACTTATTTTTGCTCCAGGGCATTTTCCTTTGATTTGGCGAGTGGCTTCGATAAAATTAATTGCGTACTCATTATGCTCTTCGATACCTGTGGCCACGGCAAAAATATTAGGATCGAATATAATATCTTGCGGCTTGAAGCCTACTTTCTCCGTGAGAATTTTATACGCCCGTTCACAAATTTCGACTTTACGTTCTGTGGTATCTGCTTGTCCTTCTTCGTCAAATGCCATCACAACTGCTGCCGCTCCGTACCTTCTCACGATTTTAGCCTGACGAATAAATTCTTCTTCTCCTTCTTTCATGGAGATCGAATTGACGATACATTTTCCTTGAATACATTTTAGCCCCGCCTCAATGACTTCAAATTTGGACGAGTCAATCATTATGGGAAGTTTGGCTATATCTGGTTCTGCCGCTAAAAGATTTAGAAAAGTGACCATCGCCTCTTTAGAGTCCAAAAGCCCTTCATCCATATTCACATCAATTACCTGTGCACCACCTTCCACTTGCTGTTGAGCCACACTCAAAGCCTCTGCGTAGTCTCCCGTTTTGATAAGTCTCGCAAATTTTCGAGAACCCGTTACGTTTGTTCTTTCGCCTACGTTGACAAAATTAGTTTCAGGTCTAATTACCAACGGCTCCAATCCACTTAACTGAGTATAACCAGCTACCTCTGGAATGACCCGAGGAGCAATTCCTTCTAGCCCCTCTTTCATTGCTTTGATATGCTCGGGGGTAGTACCACAACATCCCCCGATAATATTTACAAAATTATGGGTGGCAAAATCCCGAATAAATTCAGTCATCTCTTCCGGACTCTGGTCGTACTCTCCAAATTCGTTGGGCAATCCAGCGTTGGGGTAAGCACTCACCAAACAATCTGCTCTTTTAGCAAGCGTCTGCACATGGGGTCTCATTTCCTGCGCTCCTAAAGCACAGTTGAAACCCACACTAAACAAATTCATATGGCTAACGGAAATCCAAAACGCCTCGGCAGTCTGACCAGAAAGCGTCCGACCACTAGCATCCGTAATTGTTCCAGAGACCATGATAGGCAATTTCCTTCCGTATTCGTCAAATAATTCATCAATAGCAAAAAGGGCAGCCTTAGCGTTCAAGGTATCAAATATGGTTTCAACCAAAAGTAAATCTGCACCGCCGTCAACCAATCCCTTCGCCTGCTCGTAGTAGGCACCTTTGAGTTGGTCAAACGTCACAGCACGGTATCCTGGATTATTTACATCGGGAGAAAGAGAAGCAGTTCGATTGGTAGGCCCTAGAGCACCAGCCACGAATCTCGGTCGGTCAGGTGTTTTCTCATTGTAAAAATCAACCGCCTTACGAGCAATCTTAGCAGACTCGTAATTCATCTCGTAGGCTAAATCTTCCATATCATAGTCAGCCTGTGCTATAGTCGTGCTGCTAAATGTATTGGTCTCTATAATATCCGCACCCGCTTCAAGGTAGGCTTTGTGGATGGCTTCAATTACATCTGGACGGGTGATAGAAAGTAAATCGTTATTACCCTTTACATCCATGTGAAAGTCAGCAAATCGTTCTCCTCTGTAATCCTTTTCTTCTAATTGATATTCTTGGATCATCGTTCCCATGGCACCATCGAGTACTAGGATTCTTTCTTTTGCTATGTCGTAAATATTTTTCATATAATGTCTTTCTAATTTTAAAAAACTGCAAAGCTAGAAAGACGAACATTTTTTTTATTCAAGTATTTGTAAAAAATCAGGTATCTATCCATTTTCTTAGAGCCGAAGTCCGACTGGCACTAGATATTAATTTTTCGTCAAAACTTTTTAAACTGACACTTAATCTATCGTTGAAGTAATTCTCTAACTTTTCTATAAAATTTACATTGACGATCTCTCCCCTATTCAGTCTAAAAAATACTTTAGGATTTAAAATTTTTTCCAATTCACCTAACGAATGATTGAGTGCGAATTTTTTTTGATTTTTTATAAAAGAAAAAACCAAACCCTCCTCGGCTCGAATGAATACGATATCATCAACATTGATAATAAAAATTCCTTTTGAAGTCTTTACCGCGAATCGCTT
>JBCCJE010000891.1:0-2825 GCA_039027925.1 Bacteroidota bacterium | reverse complement strand
GTAAAATTCGAGCATTTCTTCCTTCGTCAACTCCTGATGCAACACTAAAAAATCAGGATCATACACGTTCATGATCCAGTAAAAAAACAAGGCGTAGTAAGCATTGGCAATTAAAAAAACAATAAACGGCGTGACGATCATTTGTTTCACAGGCAGTTCCTCTTCCATCCCTCGGTGGCGATGTATGGAAAATGCCGCCATAAACATCCCCACGAAATAAATAATCGTAGATGACCAGATCACCCCTGCACTTCTCATAGCAGCTTTGTCGTACAGATAAAAAACAAATAAATAAACGATGACGGCAAAGCCTGTAAAAATTCCGTATTTGACTGCAGTTCTGTTCAAAATATTTTTATTAAAAATTTAATACACAACGGGATTGCGTTTGGTAAAAAGGCTAACAAAAAGTCCAATGAATAAAATGGAAAGTAGCGACCCCACCATAATAGATAATGGGTTGGTCACCGCTGCGTAAGTCCACTCCATGATCGTCAATGTCATTTCTGGAACTTCGCCGTCATCCACCTGTGCTTTTATCTTTTCTATTTCGGTTTTTATAGCATCTAGCGATTCTGGTGCAATCAGGTTCTGGTAAATCCAAGTCCAAATGGCGGTAATAATACCGCTCACTAGCCCTAGCCAAAAGCACAATTTCATACCTCTGCCAAAGGAGATAAAACCTCCCAACTCCCGATCTCGATGGTACCTCACGGCAAACACGATTATGGCAATAGAAATCGCAAGGGACAGCAAATTCAATAAAGCACTCGTAGTGGGATCAGCCCCGGAATCATTCATTCCGAGTAAGAGCATTACTAACTGAGAGATCACTCCCGCCAATCCGAGCATGATTCCATATTTGACCCCCGTCTTAATAACCGATACTTTACTAGGATCGGGTGTAAATTGTGAGTCGTCAAGTGTGTTCATATTTATAAGCTTTAATACCCCGAGGTTTCGGGGCAGGCATAATCTATGCCCCACAAATTAAAAATTAATATTTTCAAGATCATCAAATGGTTAAACATAATACGAAGGGTTTGCCATTAAATTTTGCAAATGATTTGCGAATTTGCAGGACGCCTCTCCGGGACAAGGGTTACTTCGCAATAGCCAAAAATGGATCTTCCGCTATACCATGCGCCGCCAAACTCACCGAGCCTTTGACATCGCTCAATACCAAATCAAAAATCCGACTCTTATGCAGCGTCGCCACTTTCGCTCCCGTACTCAACGTAATCCAATCTTCCCAGGTAATCTCTAGACCACCCACGGGGATGATACTGACCCACATTTTCCAACTCTTAGGTAAGCCAGATTCATCCAAAATCCACGCATAAGCATCGCCGGGGGTGACGCCTCCCGACTCGTAGGCCACCAAAAGGGCATCTCGGTCGTCTGCCGTTTTTATCAAACTCCTAGAAGTGCCTAGGTCAAACGCCTTAACTACGGCATTGAGCCAAAAGGAATCATTACAAAAATGTCCCCACGCCTTGCTGACCATTTTGGCAGCCTTGTCTCCAGTAACTTCCTCGCCTTTTTGGTAGGCTTTACCAGTTACCGATTTGGTGTGTAGCAGCACTACGTTGTCATCTTTCCACGTGACCTTTACAAAATTTCTACTCTTGTCCCAGAGGTACTGCCGACTTCCAGCGAAATCCCAACTAAGAATAGCGGTGGTATCCCACGCCGTTTTGTTCACGGCTCTCATCATTTTTTGCGCAACGGTATCTGCCTCCTGTGAGGGGGTACTTTCGGGAAGGGATTCGTGCATGAAGAATCCAAAGATGGTAAGGAGTAACAAGAGAACCGTAAGACCGATAAAAAACCATTTAAAGAATTTTTTCATTGAATTTCGTTTTTGTTTGTGAATGTGTTTATTCCTGTTTAGACCTACTCTCAGAGAAATCTTCTCCAACCTTTTTTTCTTTTGATCTGAAAATAACGAGCTGGCTTAGCTCCAAAACCTTTTACCCAATCCTCGTTGTTATTGAAATCTAGCACCATTGGTCGGGCGGCGTTGGTTTGGATGATTCTGTCTATGAGCAAATGATGCGCGCCACTTTTTAGTCCTTTTTCTGAAACTGTACCGATGAGGCTCATCATTTTTCCGTGACTAAAAATAAAAAAATCTGCGGCTAAAATATCACCTTTTTCATTTTGAATTCCACTGGCAAAACCTATCCCGCGGTGCAGGGCATTGTACATGATACGTTGCAAGGCGTGAAATTTTTCCTCTCTCCCCAAGGTATTCGGCGTATGGTTTTTATAAAAATCAGCTAAAACTTCGGGCTTGATATTGGAGTTGGAGGTCAGGTTATCCTTCGTTGCTTTTAGGATCAGGTCATTGGTCTCGTCGGAATATTCGAGTTCAAGGCTTTCGTAATCTTTATTCAGCAGGAGTTGTAAATTTTGCTTCTGCTCCTGTTCGAAATCCAAATCTTTAGATACTGCAATACCTTCGTTCAAGGCGATTTCAATATTTTGGTATTGTTTAGGAATAGCTTCCAAAAAAGCATTCACTCTCCTTTTTGATAAAAAATTGACAGAATAGATTCCAGTAGAGCGAACCAGTTGGGGTACGTATATCTCCTTAGTGTTCAGTAGTTTAGGTTGCCAAATTAGTGGTAGAACCGATTCGTACTCATCCTCAATCAGGGCATCCCACTCTTTGGCTACATTATTCAAATACCACATGTATCCGAACACATTTCCATTATTAGCATAATGAACACAACCGTTCCATCTTGATTTTTCAATTTCTTCTAAACTTTTAATCTTTTCTGTTACCCTGTTCCTATTGTTTTATTTTTCTTTGAGTT
>JBCCJE010000890.1:0-2826 GCA_039027925.1 Bacteroidota bacterium | reverse complement strand
ATAGCAATGTCAATAGCTCAATAGCAATCACAATACTACTTACGATAGCTATTGATATTTTGCTATTGTTATTGAATCATTGTTATTGTAATTGTCATTGAGTTATTGCTATTGTAATTGTCATTGTAACTGAGTTATTGTCATTGACATTAAATTATTGTCAGCGACATTTATTAATTTGTGCTCGTTTTCCGTTTGGCTCATTTGCCAAAAAACGGTGCAAAACTAAGCATTTTATTTACTTTCGTGTAATTATTCTTTTGTTAGAAATCTAAAATTTTGAATATGCATAAATACCTGATTTTCATTTCCTGCCTTTTACTTTTTACAGCGAGCAAATGTGAAAAAAATAAAAATTGCACGGAGGTTGGGACGCTTAAAGATTTTACGGGATTGGATGGCTGTAAGTTTATGATTGTATTGGATAATGGTGAAAAACTCCAGCCCGTGAAGTACGAAGATGCAGATGTGGAACTAAAAGATGGGCAGCGTATAAAATTCGGATATAAAGAAGTGACGGATCAGATGAGTATCTGCATGGCTGGAAAAATGGTAGAGATCACCTGCTTCGAATACACGAATGAATCACCCGTGACGGGAACTGATCCCGTGAGATTACCCTGCTTAAAAACACTTGATCCGTACGAAGCAGAATGGGGAAAGATGGCAATGCAAAAAACCAACGCTTATCAAGTAGTTCGTTATACCTACCGAACTGATGGTTGGGCATACCTATTCAATGGTCCGCAGAAAAATATGATCGTGGATTGTCAGGGTACTGTTATTTGTGAATGTGGAGCTAAAGAAACGAAGTGCGACGATCAGGTAAAAAACTATTCAAACGAATTAGTTATTTGGGAGAAAGACTAACCGATTTAGGATTATGGATTTAGGATTATGGATTCAAGATTAATCGTCCATCCATAATCATTAATCTTGAATTTTTAATCTGAAAAATATGTCAAATCCAAATTTGGATCCCTCCGATGAGAATTATTCTTCGGAGGAAAAACAAATAGAAAAAGCATTGCGTCCGAGTGCGCTAGATGATTTCAATGGTCAGAAAAAGATTGTTGAAAATCTAAAAATATTTATTGAAGCAGCTAAGCAGAGAGGAGACGCCTTGGATCATGTCTTACTGCACGGGCCCCCTGGCTTGGGAAAAACAACGCTTTCACATATCATCTCCAATGAGTTGGCCACTAGCCTTAAAATGACCTCTGGCCCTGTACTGGAAAAACCGGGAGATCTTGCAGGATTACTAACTAACCTCGACGAAGGGGATGTTCTATTCATTGATGAAATTCATAGACTGAACACCGTGGTAGAAGAATATTTATATTCTGCTATGGAGGACTATCGAATTGACATTATGATTGATTCGGGGCCCAACGCAAGAAGTATTCAAATTTCTCTAAATCCTTTTACGCTTGTGGGTGCAACTACTCGGATGGGATTACTTACTGCCCCGATGCGTGCTAGATTTGGAATCACTTGCCACCTAGATTATTACTCGGTTGAAGTACTAGAGGGCATTATTAAGCGGAGTGCTTCTATCATGAATGTACCTATCACCAACGAGGGGGCACACGAGATAGCAAGGAGAAGTAGGGGGACTCCACGAATTGCAAATGCCTTGTTACGAAGGATTCGAGATTTTGCTCAGATCAAAGGCAATGGAACGATTGAAGTGAACATTGCAAAATTTGGACTGGAAGCACTAAATGTAGATGAAAGTGGATTGGATGAAATGGATAATAAAATTCTTTCTACGATCATTCATAAATTCAAAGGTGGTCCCGTTGGTTTGACAACGATTGGAACTGCCGTAGCAGAAGAAGCTGGAACGATCGAGGAGGTACACGAACCATTTCTGATCATGGAAGGATACATCCAAAGAACTCCGAGAGGTAGAGTGGTTACAGAGAAGGCCTACGTTCATCTAGGTGTAGTTCCGCCATCAAATTCTGGGACACTGTTTTAAATCAATGGCAACGTGTCTTATTTTTAGCAACAGGGAGGATGTTTTGTAGTTCTTTATCCAAAAACATAAAGCCTTTTTAAGAAGTAGAGCCCGTAACTCGTGTAAAACTTCCTCCCCTATCTTTTTGATCTTTTCTCCACCGAAGGTGTACTCGTGCTCAATGACACCAGCACCAATGGGAATGACCTCTGGCAAATTTAGTAAATTCTAGTGGATGATTAAATTGATGATTTTTACAGCTATTATCATATACGTAAATATTTAGCTTGCTAGTTCTTACTTTTTCTAATTGACTTAGAATAACAATGCACCTACATCACATGACGTAAGTGCATTTCTTATCCTTAAAACGTAGACACCTTGCAGGAGCAAGGGCGCTACCGACATTATTTTTTAATTCCTCGTAGGGGGTGCACCAGCGGGGTCAAAGCACCAAAAGGTAGTTTGCAGGCGAATACTACCAGCAGCCTGCGGAGGGTCGGTTCTTCCATCTTATTAAAAGCATAGCTTTTAAGCCTTCAGGACACACGCGGGGATGAATACTCTTGTTAATCATTCCAATCAATATAATCGGAGTTGACCCCTATCGAATTAAGACTATCCAAATTAATATCACCTAAAACAGGTCTATTTTCTACAATGATATTAATTTTTGGGTTTTTGATAGAATATATTACGAGGTATTTACCATTTGGAACTTTAACTTCATTTTTCAATCTATGCAAAAAATAATTAGTAACATACCCTTTCTTTTTTAAATTATCTACTTCAAATTCATAAAAAATATTATCCTTATACCCTTTTGATACATTTTCATAAATTGTTGTACATACAGAGTATTT
>JBCCJE010000889.1:0-2827 GCA_039027925.1 Bacteroidota bacterium | reverse complement strand
GAGGTTCTGGTGCGGATCGTCACCACCAGCCTGTGCCCACCTACCTAGGTAGGTGGTCAAAGGTGCAGGTACTTTTAAAGGTCGTCTATTTTTACCTTTCATAATTCTTACTTTTTCTGCTTTTCCGGTCAAAATATCAACCCCTCCCATGACTCCGTTGTAGATAGGATTATGTAACTTATTGATAATTAAGTCCTCCAACTGATGCTCAATACTACTCTGAAAGCTCAGAAACAGAATACCTTTTTCTTTTTCTCCGTCAGCATAAGGTACTCCCCTCCTGGCCATTTTACGATTTTGGTATCCATATGGTTTTTTATCCCCTGCGTTCATTTTTCTGACGTGCGCAAATAATGGACAAGCCATACCGTACTTATCTTTTTGCCATTTTTTACCATCAAAGAATAACTCGTCGTAGTCAAAATCGTGATCAAAGTGATACTCATTCTTTTTTGATTTATTCAAGATAGACGCTCCTTTGGGATACCTGCCCATGATGTAAGCCTTGGCATCATCTTCATCCACAATGACAGGATTGCCGTCCTGATCCTGAGGTGGAGAAGCGACTAGCTCTTTGACCAATTGGTTGAAGGCGTCTTCATTTTGTTGTAGTTTTAGTACCACTTGATAGCTTCCATAATTGAGTTTGGGATTTCCACTTCCTTTATCTGGAATCAAGACGGCATCTAGTGATGCTATATCTTTTGCTTTCAGAGCTGCCCCTTTACCTTTTGGAAAAAATATAGGTTGGCTGATGCCATCTACGTAGCCAAAGTGATCTTTGTACACATTTCTTTTTTTCTTTCCTCCTATTTCTTCGATAATCAATTGACCATATTGCCGATGCAATATTTTGATGGGTGTGGTTTTAATTTCAGCTTCTAATAATTTGATACAATTTTTGAGGTCTTCTTTTTTGTTGGAGGCTATCATTACCATTGCGTGGGTATCCGCAAAGTGCGACTCCATACTGTCCATATCTGTATGAAATCCTGCCTGAATCTTCTTAGTGCCCTCTTTGAAGGCGACAGATTTGGGACTCATGTAGCCCAACTCCAAAAAATCGTATCCTGTATGAGAGAGTGCCATCGTCGTGATTTCTCGAGCAGCGAGGGACTGCTTGGACATACCTTGGGCAGCTTCATCCAAGCCCATTTGCTCTAGGGTCGAAGTCAGTCGGATAGTAACTTTATTATCCTGAATACCGTGTGCCAGTTTATTCATAAAAACCCTTGCCACTTGCTGCGCAGTTTCTCTATATTCTTCTTTTTCGGATTCGATCATTCGCTCGTTCAACTCTTGCTCATCAATAAATCGGAGAAAAATATAACAAGAGTGTTTGCGCTTGTGGTGGCGTAGGATATTGGCTTGTAAGTGTTTTAGTATTTCTCGGTGTTCAGTCTCAATATTTATTGCTGGTTGAGTTAGTAAGTTATTTGTGTAAGGACTCATTGTGGCTGACATTTAGAAAGATTAAAGATTTGATGAGGAAAAGATAAACCAGAAAATAAAGCGTAACGTACATGCTGAATCTACAACCGTACAGTATCATTATTGTCTGGTTATTAAGGATTTTCTAGGACATCAATGACGTCGCTTTTCTCAAGAAATCCTATTAAATCTTCAACGTAAGGTGGGCAACCTAGAGCTACGTAATCCACTACGTTGCTTGCCGTAAGGTTAGCATCCGTTACATTCTCACTTCCATTTTTTATACCTACCCAAATGGTGATGTCGTGTACTGTTTCGTCTCCGATCTGAGCGTTGACTCTTCTGATCATGGAGTAGTCGGGGCAGTTAGTTAGTAAAGCTAGGTCAGCTTCGTAGGTTCTCGGAGCAGTACCGTACACGGGAATAGTACCTTGTCCTTGACCAAAATTTTTGAAGAATTCGAATTTTGAGTATGCCATGTTTAGTTGCTTTTTTAAGATTAAGGAATGTAGAGTAAATCGTTACTCGTACTTTAACTGCAACCAACTTAATATTATAACTCGAAGGATCAAGGTCTGATTTTACGGGAAGAATAGCTTGGTATAGAAAATACCTATTTCGATTTAGGAGCTATTTTTCACAATGCGTTAAGCCGCTCTAGAAGTTCTTCTTTTTTTGACCTTTGATTGGAAATTTCAATTTTGGCATTATTGCGGAGTTCTACGTATCCACCGTCGTGTCGGCTGTATCGCTTGACTTTGCATAAGTTAATGATGTGAGAGCGATGAACACGCATAAATCCAAATTGATTCAATCCCGATTCGAAGTGACCGATGTTCTTGGAAACCTTGAGTTTTGATCCACCTTCAAGATAAAAATCACAGTACTGATGGTCGGCTTCAACTCTTAGGATATTTGCCATGGGCACGTAGGTATATCCATCCGTGACGGGAAGGGCTATGTTATTTTCTTGACTCCTTCTGATACTTGTATCTTTATTTATCAGCGCGTCAAGGATTTCGTATTGTCGGCTTGATTTTTTGGTTTTCACTACTTTACTCGCCTTGTTTAAGGCCTCTGTTAATTCATCGGGATCAACGGGTTTTAAAATGTAATCAAGTGCACTCAACTTGATGGCATTGATAGCGTATTCGTTAAAAGCGGTTACAAATATTACAACGAAATCAATGGGATGTAATCTTCGGACGAGTTCTAAGCCCGTGATGATTGGCATTTCTATATCAATCAACAAGATATCGGGTTGGTCTTTTTGGATAGCTAACATTCCCTGTAATGGATCCGTAAACATATGCTTGACGAACATGTCAGGGCAGGAAGTTTCTATCAATTTGGAGATGTACTGAAGGCTTTCTGGTTCGTCGTCAATTAGAAAAAT
>JBCCJE010000888.1:0-2827 GCA_039027925.1 Bacteroidota bacterium | reverse complement strand
TTTTAGCGAAAAAATGAGGTAGTTGATGATGAACGGATTTTGAATTTTGTATTCAAAAACAACCTAGCAATCTAACCACCAAACAATCCAAATTCCTTACTTTTGCGAAAAATCAAAATCAGACATGAAATACTTTGCAGAAATTGACATCATGCCCCACAAAGAATTGCTGGATCCGCAAGGAAAAACGGTGGCTAACAATATGAAAAACCTAGACATCAGCGGCGTAGAAGATGTAAGAATAGGCAAACATATCACCATGACTTTAGACGCCGAAAGCGAGGAAGAGGCCAACTCCAAAGTAGATACTGCCTGTAAAAAATTACTCGCCAACGTAATTATGGAAACGTACACGTTTTCTCTAAAGAATGTTGAATAGAACAACAAATGAATGATAAAATGAGTGAATGATAGCATATTAGCCATTCACTCATTTTATCATTCATTCGTTCTGTCATTCATCCATTGCCTCCTATGCTTTATCTCGTTCCCACTCCTATCGGCAATCTTGAAGACATTACTCTTCGAGCACTTCGCATTCTTAAAGAGGTAGATTTGGTACTCGCCGAAGATACCCGCACTTCCAAAAAACTCCTCCAACACTACGGCATCTCTACCCCACTTCGTTCCTACCACGCACACAACGAACACGCCGTATTGGATTCTATAGTAGAACATTTACAAAATGGACAAACCCTTGCCTTAGTAACTGATGCAGGAACGCCAGGTATTTCCGATCCTGGATTTCTTCTAACTAGAGCATGTGTGAAAAATGGGATTCAAGTAGCGTCTTTACCGGGAGCAACTGCTTTTGTCCCAGCGTTGGTAGCTTCGGGTTTGCCTTGCGATAAATTTTTCTTTGAAGGATTTTTACCTCATAAAAAAGGACGACAGACCCGTTTAAAGTATCTAGCAGATTTGCCTACCACTTTTGTACTTTACGAATCGCCACATCGCTTGGTGAAATGTTTGAAACAACTGATCGAATTTTGTGGAGCAGATCGAAAGGCTTGCGTGTGCCGAGAGTTAACCAAGTTACACGAAGAATGTGTGACAAGGACTTTAGAAGAACTGCTTCGATATTTTGATACCGAAAAGAAGGTGAGAGGAGAGATCGTTATAATCGTAGAAGGAAAGGCATCATTAAAAAAGGAGCGAAGAATTGAAAATTGAAAATGGAGAATTGAAAATTTTCGAAAATACGGGAAAGGATCAAACTCGAAAATTTTCAATCTTTCATTTTCAATTTTCAATTAAAAATCGCTTGCTTACCACCCCTTGTTCTGTTTGAATTTTTATATAATAAATTCCTGAATTCCAATCTTTGATACCTAATTCGAAAATAGGTTGTATGGCATTATCCACAAAAATTCTTTGTCCAATATTATTGAATACCTCTAACTGATTTCCATTCAAATCCCCTAACTCTAAGATCACTTTGTCAGTAGCAGGATTAGGATATAATTTTACTTTTCTGCTTAATTCTGTATCGACTGTACTTGTTGCGTTATCAAATTTAGAAAAAACTAAAGTCGCAGGCGTGTTGGGCAAATTGATAGGTAATTCATTACCTGCTTCATCAATCATGCGTACCCCGTTGACAGATACTGGAAAATGAACAAGACCATCGTCAATGCGACCATCTAATATATCAGAATCGATAATAAAATTACCTTCTCCTACTTTGCCCGATCCACTTACAGGAAAACCATCTACTCTAGTTACTCCAATGTCCACCTGCTCTTCATCGTGCTGATTGTTAGGTGCCCAGATTACCTCATCGGAAGTCCCAAAAAAAGAATCATCGTGATAATGAAAATCAACAGAATCCTCCTGAACCAAATCGTTAGGATAGCCTAAATACAAAGCTAATCCATATATATCTTCCGCTGGTAGAGCCTCTTTTCCAACCATAAGATGAACCTTTACTGGTATATCCGAGAGCAAATCACCATCATCTACGTAAATGGTATCCTGATCAAATTCGATGTAAATCAATGGTGCACTTGACTCAGTATTGGGATTAGGTGCATCCATAACCTGATAATTACTAACAATCGCTACAGCGTCGTTTTCATCAATAATTCCATTTCCGTCACAATCTAAATGTTTGTAGTTAACACCTTCTGCGGTAGTTTGTGACCAATCGGGAGCAAGTTGTCCTACCCACTCAGTGGTGGCATTTGGACGAACAGGCCCAGTAATTCCTTGACCAACACCAAGCTCCAACAAATCGTAAAAATTCGCTTCGCCATCATCGTTAGCATCTCCCGGGAACACACAATCGGTCAGGCTACATATATCACTTATACTTCCTACGACTACATCCGTACAGTAAGTACTCAGACATCCTTGATCGTCCCAAATACTTAAACAAACACTGTAAACGCCATCAATTGCGTAGAAATGATCTAAGGTATCGCTAAAATTTCCCGACTCAATATTACCATCTCCAAAATTCCAAGAGATATTTTCGAAATCGCCAGTCGCCTCATTGATAAAGGTAATACCTCCAGTTACTGGCTGCATACCATCGTAATCTTGGTAAGAAAACAAGGCGTCACAAGTCAGATACGATGGGTTAGCCATCAACTGGCTACTCATCAAAAGCAATATGATCCATATGTTATTAAAATTTCTTTCCATTTCTAGTTATGATTTTCATTGGAGATATTTTCTCACCTTACAATAATGCTGATAAAATCAGGTTTTAAAAATAACATAATTCGTTGTTTGTACCTGCTTTGTATTTTAAAAAATAACTATAATATACTGACTTTCAACGTATTATAATTATTTCAACTAGCAAAAAGTATGAATCGGAAAT
>JBCCJE010000887.1:0-2830 GCA_039027925.1 Bacteroidota bacterium | reverse complement strand
CTTTTTGTCTTTCCCTTTTACCATATCGTAATATCGCAAAAACAAATAGAGTCCTAACTGTATGGAAACGTGGCTTTCGGGGCTGGATTTATTTTCCCAAATAAAGTTGATATTAACTTTTTGGTCGCTGTTCTTGAATTGGCATTTATAAGAAATATCAGAATCAAACGATCTGAAATCGGGAATATATTGTTTTTCAGGCTGCAAGGTTAGCGTCTCCAAATCTAATAATTCTGCTAGTTCAGGATAGTGCGTTTTCAGATATTCGGCAGCCCCCTCCTTTTTTCTCATGACTACTTTGAAGAGACGGTCGTCGGGCTGATGAACTTCCTTCTTGGATTTTTTCTCAGACATTGTTTGTGTATGTTTTAGAAAAACAAGATAGAAAATAATGCAGTATTTTTTAGGCAGGAAGGAATCTCAATTTTATAAGTCGTATCCATGTTCCAAGTGAAGATTTCAACTTTTCCTACATTCGATTACGTATGGTGAAAATCAAAAGTTGGAAACGGTAGGCTAAACTAAGGGCGAATACTGACACCAGTTCGGCATAATTCCAGTTTGAGTTTTTGTTTTCGGAGAAAAAAGTCATTTTTACTGTACGATAATTGAAGTAAAGAATCGGAAAAAAAAGATGACAAACAAAAGCTGCTCTAAAATTGCGGTATTGGCAATTATAGTGGGAAGCATCCTGCTGTTTTCGATGATCCCTATTCGAAAAAAGCAGCAAGTATTTTATACCGAAGAGGAATTTGATTTTTATAAAATACACGGGATGATGATGGCCCCAGTTGACTCCGCTATCCTTTTTCCAACTGCTAAAAACTGTAATGGGTGTCACGGCTTTGATCCACAGATGAACGGTATGGTGGATTCCTACGGCAATGATGTCAACGTACACGACGATTGGCGCACCTCGATGATGGCCAATTCCGCAAAAGACCCCTTTTGGAGAGCCAAGGTCAGTCACGAGATTTTGGTCAATCCAGACCACAGTCTTGATCTACAAACCAAGTGCACTTCCTGCCATGCTCCCCAAGGACATTTTACCGCTATCCTGAGAGGAGCAGAACACTACACCATCGGCGAAATGCTAGCAGATACTACTGCTATGGACGGGGTGTCTTGTGGCGCGTGTCACATGAAGAGTGAGGTGGATTTGGAGCAGTTATTTTCGGGAGCAGCCAATTACGATACCTCGAGGGTCATCTACGGGCCTTACGTTAATCCGTTCGCTCCGCCAATGAATGACTTCGTGGGATTCCAACCCTTGTACAGCGAACACATTAATAACTCGGGTATTTGTGCTTCTTGCCATACCTTACTGACCAATTCCGTAAATCTTGACGGAACACCTATGGGGGATAAGTTCGTAGAACAAGCTACCTATCACGAATGGATTAACTCTGCCTACGACGACGAGGGTAGTACTCCAACTACTTGCCAAGGTTGTCATATGCCAAGGCTAGAAGACAACATCGTGATCTCCGCCAACTATATTTTCTTACAGCCACGCTCGCCCTACGGATTGCACGATTTGGTAGGCGCCAACACGACGATGCTCCAATTGATGAAAGAAAATAAAGATGCTTTGAATATTGACGCTGCCGATGAACACTTCGACGAAACCATTGCTAAGACTTTACAAATGCTTCAAGTAAATACCTTGGCTGCTGATTTGGAGTTAGTGGATCAGGATACGGATACTGCCTATTTTGATTTTAAAATCACTAACAAAGCGGGGCATAAGTTCCCTTCGGGTTATCCCTCGAGAAGGGCCTACGTGGAGTTCGTAGTGACGAATGAAATTGGAGATACGCTGTTTCAGAGTGGGGTCATGCAGTCCGACTACGAAGTCCAAGGACAAACCGCAGCTACCGAACCACACTTCGATGTAATCAACTCCGAGGATCAAGTTCAGATTTACGAATTGGTGCTCGGCGACGTTAACGGAGATTTCACTACCGTACTAGAAAGAGCCGACCAAGCCTTGAAAGATAACCGATTGCCTCCGTTAGGTTTTTCTACTACACACCCTGCGTACGATACTACACGCATTTACGGTGCAGCGTTGACGGATTCAGATTTTAATTATGAAAATGGAACGGAAGGAAGTGGCGCCGACATCATTCATTATCATTTTCCCATCAATGAATACGTCGGGATGATTCACGTCTCGGCGAAGGTTTTTTATCAAGCACTTCCGCCCAAGTGGCTCAATCCGATGCTCGCCGAGAGTACCCCAGAGATTGATACCTTCCGGACGATGTACGAAAATGCCGACCTCTCCCCCGTTTTGATTACCTCAACATTCATGGATAGTATTTTTGTGCAGGGACTTTCTAGTGAAGAGATCGTGGAAGCGAGTTGGTTAAAAATTTATCCGAATCCTACTACGGATGGGTGGATCAATATTTCCAAACCATCGGCAGTAGAGATTAAGGCGATCAAAATTTACGATAGTGTGGGAAGATTGATACAGGAAGAAAATCAGAACTTTACCACCATCCAATTACCAGATCATGCTAATCTGTACATCGTAGATATTCTGACGGATAAAGGTAGAGTAGTGAGAAAAATTTTGAGGTGAAGACTTCAAGACTTTACCCAAGTTTTGCGTCTAGCACCTCAAAATTTTTACGTTTATTGTAGCATCAATTTTCCGCTATACACCTCCGTACCGTGAATCAACTGTACAGTATAAACGCCTTTCGGCAAATGCGTCAAACCCAGTTCGTTCACATCGTCCCGTAGCTCATCTTCGAAAACTATTTTTCCCATCAAATCCAAAACGCGCAGGTTTACTTTTTTAGAAACATCAAAATTAATT
>JBCCJE010000886.1:0-2832 GCA_039027925.1 Bacteroidota bacterium | reverse complement strand
TAAATTGTTCAATTTGGGTCGATTATTTCTTCTTTTTTCAATATAAAAAAATCGTAGCATAGTCCTTCTACGCCTAGATTTTTTTATGAAGAAAAAAGAAAAAAGAAGCAGCCAAATTGGATGATTTATTCTTTTCTATTGCCTTATTTCATTAAAAAAGTGTCTTTCCCGTGTGACGCCCCCGTTAACCCCACTCCAACTTTAATCCTCAACTACCACTACTCTTCCTTCCAATTTGGCATCTACCGAATCACCGATTTTGGTCAAATCTTGCACGTGCTCAATAATAACATCTCTGAATAACTTCCCTAGTTTATATCGTTTTTTATCTTTAAAAAAATAACACTTATCTCCTCCGTTAGCAACGAAATCAGTCAAGGCAATTTTATACATTTTTCCCGCTTCGATGGGCTTACCACTTATGGTTACGTCAACTGGTTTTCGATTTTTGATGCCGTAACGCACTTGATAACTGACTGGCCAGCCTCCATAATCAGCCATGCGATCAAATAGTAGGGTTAAGGTGGCGGCGTCCACGTGGATCACGACCAACATATTTTCAAATGGCATCAATTCAAAAATATCTGATCTGGAAATTTCTCCCGCAGCGAGCGTAGGAATCCGAATGCCTCCGTAATTCACCAGCGCAAAATCAATAGGATTTTCGTAGTATGCTTCACATTTTTTATGAACCAAATCCGCCATAAAATTACCTAGTGAACACTCTGGCTTTGCCTTCGTCAAATCCTGCGCACACGTACCGATCACCTCGTTCATTTCTTCTTCTAGCTGATTTTTATAAGGCGCTATGATGGCTTCTATTTCGGAAGATGGCTCAACGGTGGAGGCTTCTGCTATTTTAAAATTAGCCTGAGGAACGCTAGTCACGTGAAGTGTTTTGGAGCAAGTACTCGTCCAAATCACTAGTAAAAACCAATAGAAGTTTTTCATTTTTTTTAATGCCAAAATAGGACTTTTATGACAAATAGAAAATGAGGTAAAATCCACCTTTGACCTTACCTCATTTTTCTAATGATTATTTGAAAAACCTGCTTTACAGCAGAAGGCTAGCTTCTTTTTTGATAGCTTGCTGCGCCTTGTGGACGGGGAGTACGTCTTTATTTTCCAAAAAGTGGATCAGCGCATTGGCGAATACCCGGGAGTCAGCATCTGGTTCAACGGATTGATAAACGTGGTCAATGGTATTTTGGGCATCATCCCGGGCAAACTGAATTATCTTCCAGAGATTTTCGGAGATATAAACCTGCTGAGTGATATTGTGCTCGTACTCTTGCTGGATAGCAATGAGCATTGCTATTCGCAGTGCCTTGGCGTTGGTGCCCTCGGTTCGTACGCGCATGATGATGGCTGGAATGGAAATTCTTTCGCAAAACATAGAAAGCCTTTCGTAGGCTCCCAACTTGATCGGTAAAGTAGTAGCCTGCTGATTGGATCGAATTTCTAGCATTTTTCTTTGGTGCTCGCTCTCAAAATATTGGCGTAACATAATGTACACGACAAACACAACAGACAATGATGGAATGGTTAGTTTTAAAATTTCCAGAAAAACTTCCATGAATGAGTTTTATTTTTTTGAAAAAAATCTGCGCAAAAATACTGGCTTCGTGGACTAATACAAAACGTACGATGGTTTTTCTAAATGGTTTTGATCTCTGATGGGAAAGATACGTTTTGTCTTTAGTTTAGGAATGGTACACTAATAGGTTTATATTTTTGCGTACCATTCCTTAATGAAATATCAGGATAAAGACACAACCTTTTGAAAATTTAGGGTGTTTTTATTTACGCTGATTAATGAGCCATTTTTATTGAGAAAACCTTACTTTTGTAACAGAAATTTTAAAATTATAATGATATGAGCGAGATAAAAGAAACATTAATCCAACCCATTACCCTGACGGACGGTGCTGTAAAGCAGTTGAAGCGTATCCAAGTGGAGCAAGGGCTGAGTGATGAGCAGGGGCTTCGTGTCGGTGTCAAAGGTGGTGGATGTTCTGGTTTTTCGTACATCTTGGGGTTTGATAAGCAAACCGAAAAAGATGATGTCTTTGAAATTAATGGAATGAAAGTTTTGATGGAAAAATCACACGCCATTTATCTATTAGGTATTGAGATTGATTGGTTGGACGGTTTGAATAATCGTGGATTTACTTTTAATAATCCAAACGCTAAAGATACTTGTGGATGTGGCACTTCTTTCTCCGCCTAATCTGTTGATTATCAACAACTTAAAAGCCTTCTCGAAATGAATCGGGAAGGCTTTTTTATTACAAGGAAAATCGAGTTTTTAATTTATCTAAAAAAATAGCGGATACCTGCATGCATCCCGAACATCGTGTATTTTTGACCAATCGGATTTTGTGAAACGGAAAAATCAGTAGGCAACCAACGAACGGTGGGTGCAATACTTAATTCCACATTTTCCCAAAACCTACGACTGACGGATAGCCCCACTTGGTAGCTCAATCCTACGTTGGATTTAAAATATTGATCCTGATTATCCTCTAAATTGATGTCATTTAACTCCATATCGGGAATTGTTCCTTCGGTTTGGAGTGATAAATTGGCCAATACACCTCCCTCTATTCCTATCTTCCACTTATCGCCAATGTAGGTTTCGTATCCGACTAAAATTGGTATATCTAGCAAGCTGTAAGTATTGTAAATTCTTTTGTTAAAACTTGAGGTAGTAGTTTGCTCCACCATACCTTCTATCGGGATAGTATCGCCACTTAAATTGATCCTCAGAAATTTTGTACCCGAAAGGTACTCCAACCAAAATAATTTGATTGAGTATGACTCCATTGCGGG
>JBCCJE010000885.1:0-2833 GCA_039027925.1 Bacteroidota bacterium | reverse complement strand
GTAATCCCCATCTGATTAAGTTTTATAATGGCATTAAAAATAAAGAAATAACGAGTGCAAGGGTAAAACAATTTTTAACGCAGGAAGGAGCAAAATTGCTGGAATCAGAAGGAGAATATTATTACGAAGTACGGAACAGGTTCAATGAAAAAGGGAACGCTCTAGATTTTTTGTTTTTGAGTCGGTCTTGCTTCAATGGCATGATGCGGTTTAATCGGAAAGGGGGATTTAACGTCCCGTTTTGCAAGAAGCCAAATAGGTTTGCACAAGCCTTGGTTACCAAAATTTCCAATCAAGTCAAAAATGTAGCACAGATAATTGAGCTGGGAGATTTTACATTTAAGCATCAGGATTTTAAAACAACAATGAATGAAATTGAAAAATCAGATTTAATTTATTCTGATCCTCCCTATATTGGTCGGCACGTTGATTATTTTGATTCGTGGTCTGAAGAGGAAGAAATTGCCTTACACGAAGGATTGGTTCAATCAAATGCAAAATATATTCTATCTACTTGGCTGAGTAATAAGTACAGAACAAACGATTATATTTTCTCCATTTGGGGAGACTCATTTATTGCAACGAAAGAACATTTTTATCACGTTGGAGGAAAAGAATCCAATCGAAATTCCGTCAATGAGGCACTTATTTCAAATGTAAATTTGAAGCATAGTATTCCTACCACGGACATGGAGACAAAAATTAAAAATGGAGAGACTCAATTAACAACAGCAAAGGTTCAATACCAAGCACCTCCCCAGTTACTTTTAAAGCTAGAAGAAGAAAAACTGAACAGAACAGGAACTCCTGATTGCAATTAGAATACTATAATCTACCTCTACTCCATCAGCGTAACATCTCCTGCGTACTTTTCAATGCTTCCATCTGCCAAGCGAACCTCCACCCTGTAAACGTAAACTCCCGTCATCATTCGTTTCCCTCGAAGTGTTCCATCCCAGCCTAGTAACTCATCATTGGGCAAAAAATTCCTAGCATCAAAAACCACTTCCCCCCAGCGATCAAATATTTGTAATAATAAGACTTCTGCAACAAGGCTATTTGCAAATACCGTAAAGCGATCATTAAAATCATCTCCGTTGGGAGAGAAAGCATTTGGTATAAAAACATTAGCTTGATCTTGTATCGTAATGTTGATCGTTTCAACTTGCACACATCCTAGCGAGTCTGTCACCATCAATTCATAAGTTTGATTGACTTCCGTAAATACATTTGGAAATGGACAATTCGCACAATCCAACCCCACGGATGGCGTCCACGAAAATTGTAGATTACTAGTATCGGTATAGCTGACGGGCATCACGACCGTATCTCCTTTCACTAGATTCAGATTTTCTAACAAATTAATTGCAATAAAATCGTAGTCAGGAATTTCAATATCAATTTGGCTAAAACAGCCTTTATCGTCTTCTACCCAAAGCTGATAATCTCCCGAAGAAAGATCATTAAAAAATGGATCGGACTGGAACAACGTACCATCCAGACTGTACATCCAGTTAGATTGAGCATCAATAATTTCAAGTTGCCCATCATTTTCATTGGGGCATGGAGGTAAAATTGATATATCTGGATCGGGAAGTGATTCAACGCTCACAGTCAAAAAGAAAACGGTATCACATTCAGCAGTACTTAATGGAGTTTGTACAAAATCATAAAACCCTGCGTTCGTGATCGTATCGCCAAAAAAGACGACAAACTCATTTTCACACAAAGTAACGGAGTCATACTGCTCAATCACGGGAGCAAAACTTAAATTGATTTGGTGAATGGAGTCACAGCCATTCGTAGCCATAAATGCCAGATTAAGCGTAGTATCTTGAGTGAAGTTTTGTCCATTGATTTCAATAAATGCTCCCTCACACAGATTGATAGAAGCCGAAGTCTGTACATTTTGTAACAATTCAATTTCAATAGTATGAATAGAGTCACATCCATTGGCAGAATTAAAAGTTTCACTCAAAATAACTGCACCAAAAATCAATTGACCAAATACTTCAATCGTATCACCTTCACAAATAGATAGTGTCTCAAAAGTTTCGGGTGACTCGACTAACACAACTTCTACCATATGCAAGGAATCACAACCATTCAATGCTGTAAAGTTTTCACTCACCGTCGTAGCTTCTGTAATCGTTTGTCCAAATACTTCGATACTTTCTCCTGCGCATAGAGTTTGTATTTCCATTGTTGTAAAAGTATCTAGGAAAATGACTTCTACCGTATGCAAGGAATCACAACCATTCAATGCCGTAAAGTTTTCACTAACCGTAGTAGCTTCCATAATCGTTTGTCCAAAAACTTCAATACTTTCTCCTGCGCACAATATTTGTATTTCCATTGTTACAAAAGTGTCTAGGAAAATGACTTCTACCGTATGCAGGGAATCACAACCATTCGATGCTGTGAAATTTTCACTCACCGTCGTAGCTTCCGTAATCGTTTGTCCAAAAACTTCGATAATTTCTCCTGCACATAAGGTTTGTATTTCCATTGTTGTAAAAGTATCTAGGAAAATGACTTCCACCGTATGCAAAGAATCACAACCATTCGACGCTATAAAATTTTCACTCACCGTCGTAGCTTCCGTAATCGTTTGTCCAAATACTTCGATACTTTCGCCTGCGCACAAGGTTTGTATTTCCATTGTTGTAAAAGTATCTAGGAAAATCACCTCGATCGTGTGCAGGGAATCACAACCATTCGACGCTGTGAAATTTTCGCTCACCGTCGTAGATTCTGTAATCGTTTGTCCAAATACTTCGATACTTTCTCCTGCGCATAAGGTTTGTATTTCCATTGTTGTAAAAGTATCTTG
>JBCCJE010000884.1:0-2838 GCA_039027925.1 Bacteroidota bacterium | reverse complement strand
TTTTCTTTATGCAAGGCGAAAAACGTAGGCGATGCGGGGCATCGGTGAGGCTTTTCAACGCAGCAGAAAGGAAAAAGAACAAGTAGAAAATGTAAAGTTATTATTGAACCATTCCTAAGGACGGCAACTCTAATAAATTTTCCATTTGGTCGTATCCTTTGTACGTCCATTCTTTTTCATTTTTTGCTCTAAAAAAAGTCTCCACGGCAATTTTATTGTATTTTTTTGGGTAAATGTATTTTACTTTGCCTTGCTCCAACCGAATGTTGTCAACTTTAAGATTTGTTCCCGCAAGGTAGTTTCAAATTTACACCGTGGGTTCAATAAAATTAAAGAAAGCTGCGAGGGGAATTTTGAAATTACCTTCCTAGACCGCCACTAAGTTGACGACATTCTTACTCCAATCGCTCAATCAATCTTCCCGATACTCTGAGAAAATCCATTTGCGTAATCAATCCGATCAATTCTTTGCCTTTCACTACGGGCAGGCAGCCTACCTTGTGTGCTCTCATTTTATTCATAGCTTCGAGGATGGTAGAGTTGGGGGAGATGGTGACTGGATCTTTTTTCATAATATCTTTTACCGCGTTGATCGTCTGTCCGTTGAGCCGATTGCCCTTGATGAAGTAGCGGAGTATGACCCGCATATCTACCAGACCTACTAGATTGCCTTTAGTATCTTCTACGGGCGTAAAGCTGATTTTTCGCCAATCCATCATCTCTGCTACTAACTCAATGATGTCATCTTTTTGCACGGTAAATAAGTCTGTTTGCATAAATTCTTCCACCTTAATTTTGGAAGGGCGGTATTCTTTGAGATCCGTCAATTCTGGCATTTTCCATTTGTGCCCGGGTAGGCCTTTGGTTTGATTTTCAATGATAGAGGCCGTCAGCACGCTGAGTGCTTCGTCTCTTGTAGTTTCGTTTTTTAGCTTTGTGAAAGCCCTTAGTTGCCACCTTGCACCGTTCATATGTGCCTTGGCTCGCGCTTGAATCACTCCGAGGTAGCGATCAATATCCGCTTCGTCCACTTTCATTTTTTGTAGTCCTGCTCTCGCAATGGGGAGTAGTTCCTTTCTGACGAGTTCGCAAACGCCTATCTTTTTATCCTGGAACCACGTGAAATTAGAATCAATACCGAAGCGAGCTGCCTTCCCAAAGTTGTCCCGAACATCTGCCCACGAAATGACTTCCCGAATATCATCGTACTGGTCGGCCATGCCGATCATGGATCCCAACCAAAAAGCTGTATTGGCCACTTCGTCGAGGACAGTAGGCCCCGCAGGCACTACTCGATTTTCGATACGTAGGTGTGGTTTACCATTGGGACTAATGCCATAGCAAGGGCGATTCCAACGATAGACGGTGGAGTTGTGCACTTGTAAGGCTCGCAGCTTGGGCGTTTTTCCCTGAGCAATCATCTCGAAAGCATCTTCCTTGACATCGCTACTAATCAATACCCGAAAGCGAGCAATATCCTCTCGGTGAATATCAAGGACAGATCCCTGCAACCAACCATTTCCAAAACTTACTCGGGGGTAGCGTTCGCGCATGTGGCTATGGGTTGTTCGGGTATCAATGGCTTGTTGGAACATAGCGATTCGGCTCTCGTGCCACAGGCGTCTTCCGAATACAATGGGCGAGTTAGCAGCCATCGCTAGGGTAGGGGCAGCCAACGTCTGAGCAATGTTATACATTTTTACAAAATCCTTAGGGGCTACTTGTAGGTGAATTTGGAAGCTGGTATTGACTGCTTCTAGCAAAGGCGAATCGTGCCGAACTAGAAGTTCATCAATCCCTGTCAACCGCAATTCGAAGTTATTTCCGATCAACTGCTGCTTCATGGACTCCATTAGGGCAAAATACCTTTTCTTAGGTGTCAAGTTATGAAAGTCCAAGTCGTCTTTATTTAAGGTGGGCAATATCCCCGTGAGGATAATGTCTGCACCCATTTTGTTTAGGGTCTTTTGGATTTTGTCGAGCTTATCGGCATTTTCTTTTTCCAAAAGGCTAAGGCATTTTCCTTTGAATACGCGGGGGGTGAGATTGGTCTCCAAATTGAAGCGTGCCAATTCCGTTTCTACCCAATTCCATTTTTTCATTTTCTCCAAGGCCTCTACGGCGATGCAGGCGGGCTTCAACGTTTTTTGGTGTACCATCGCCATTTCTTGCTCGGCACCAATGCGGGTAACGCCCGTTTCGAACCAATCATTTTCGATCATATACTCTAATGCTTTGACATCATTGAGTAGCAAGCGAACGAAGTTTTGCATTTCTGCTTCGTCCTGTAAAAGAGATACTTTTTGTTCACCCATAATTTGGTAGGTTTTTCAATTGAGAATTAAAAAAGAAGGATTAAGGATTATGAATTAAAGATTATGGATTGTACGTTAACATTTGACTTTCCAAACTTACGTAGTCATAGTGCATCCATAATCTTTAATTCATAATCTATAATCCTCAATAACTAATTAACTAAATTAATTTTTAACAAAAGAATATTTTTGCACAAATTCTATTTTTGTGCGTTCAGGTATAAACAAATTGATTGTTATGATGAAAAAAGTATTTCTCCTTTTGATCCCCATGGTCTTGTTATTTTCCAATTGTAGAAGAAATGATGATTTTTTATTTGAAATGGAATACCGAAATGATTTTACCATCAGCGCAGGGCTAAATCCTTTTTCGGGCGTACATATTTTTGAGACGCAAAATATCCCTACCAATTCCCTCAGTATTTTTTCTCAAAATAACGTGACGGAAGCAGAGCTAGATGCTATCAACCCAGGTATTGCTATTTTGCGAGGCATATTTGCTTCACCCGACAATGGGTACATT
>JBCCJE010000883.1:0-2842 GCA_039027925.1 Bacteroidota bacterium | reverse complement strand
ATTTACATTTTCTACTTGTTCTTTTTCCTTTCTGCTGCGTTGAAAAGCCTCGCCGATGCCCTGCATCGCCTACGTTTTTCGCCTTACATAAAGAAAAAATAACTTCGCATAAAATGGTAAATTTATTAATGCACCATTCCTAAGCATAAAACGACCCTTGGACTTTTTTCATCTTTGATCGTTTAAAGACAATGCCAAAACCTTAACTTATTTTAACAAAAAAGAGAAAGGGGTATCTTTGTGCTTCATTGAAAAATATTTATAAATCAAAAAAATACGTGCTATGAGCCGCATCATTTTCATCTTATTGATCTTTCTTTTCTTTTCGTGTTCGTCTGAATCGAATGAAACGGCAACGAACGTCAAGGCAATCTCGCCAACAGAAACCCAGAAAACACCAGCGGCAACATCTTCAAAAAATCCAGCGCAAAACCAGCCCAACGTAAAAAGAAAACCACCCGTTCGACTCGGTAAAGCCCCCGTCAGATTAGCGATGCAAGAAAAAATCGAAAAAATGCACGAGGACTTGATGAACCAAATGGAAACGGGATTCAACAAAGATGACATCGAAAAATATGCGAAAGAAAGCGAAATGTACGTTAGCATCTATGGTGATTCTTTGGCGGCCGAATATGTTTTTAATGCGGCGGACTTGTATCAGGGGATTGGCGAATATAAAAGGGCCTTGGAACTTTGGTACCTAGTTTATAAGGGCTACGACAAAAAGCATCCGAAAGCACCCCACGCTATGTTTCAATGTGGATTTACCTACGATACCGTTTTAGAGAGAAAAGACTTGGCTAAAACTTTGTACAGTATGTTTTTAAAATCTTATCCCAATCACGCATTGGCGAGCGATGTGAAAATTCTGATGAAAAATTTGAATAAGTCTCCCGAGGATTTAGTCAAAGAATTTCAAAAGAAAAACTGAGGTGGGTCTCAAAATCCTATCCTCGCTAATGAATAAAGTTTTAAGAAAATCCAGTTCGCAAAGCTGATAGACAACTCTTATCTTGCGAAAGATTTTTTATATATCATTTTTTCAAAAAACAAATAGAAAGAAATGCGTTTTATCATCCTACTTTTCGTCCTCTCCTTCACTCAGATTCAGGCTCAAAAAGGTATAGATTTTTTTACAGGTACTTGGGAAGAAGCCCTGGCCGAAGCTAAAGCCAAAGATAAATTGATCTTTGTGGATGCCTACGCCGTGTGGTGCGGCCCTTGTAAGAGAATGGCGGCTACTACCTTCAAAGATGAAAAAGCTGGTCAATTTTACAATACCAATTTTATCAATATGAAAATTGATATGGAGAAAAAACCAGGGAGACAATTTGGGCGAAAATATCCCGTCGGCGCATTTCCCACCTTAATGTACATTGATGGCAATGGTAAATTGGTGCACAAAGTAACTGGGGCGCAGAAGACAGATGCGCTCATCAAACTTGGAAAATTTGCGCTGAGCAAAATTGATAACAGCGCCGAGTACGCCAAGTCCTACGAGGAAGGAGATCGAAGTCCTGAGCTAGTTTATAATTACGTCAAGGCATTGAATAAAGCGGGCAAGCCTAGCTTAAAAATAGCTAATGAATATATCCGATCACAAAAAGATTTGACGACGGAACAAAATTTGAAATTTCTTTTGGAAGCCACGACGGCGGCCGATTCTCGGATTTTTGACTTGATGGTGGAACACAAAACTGCTATCGAAAAAGTAACTTCCAAAGAACAGGTACAAAATAAAATCGAGGCAGCTTGTGCCGCAACTGCGGAAAAGGCAGTAGAATTTCAAAATGAAGAGCTACACAAAGAAGCCTTGAAAAAAATGAAAAAGTACTGCCCCGAGAAGTACGGTGTATTTGCGGTTCAGTCGGAAATGAAATTTTGCCTAGCTTGTAACGATAGTAAAAAATATCTAAAGGCCTGCGACAAGTACGCAAAAAAAGAAGCTAAGAAAGATCCCGAAAAATTGAATGGACTAGCAGTTGCCATTTCGCAGAATTTTCCAAAAGATGAAAAGGCATTGAAGCAAGCTGAGAAATACGCCAAGCAAGCCTCCGAAAAAGGTAATGAATATAATTACTACATGACTTACGCTAGTATATTGTTACAAAATGGTAAAAAAGATAAAGCCCTCGAAATCGCTAACAAATCTTTGGAACTCGCAAAAGGAAATAGAGGCGTAGAGGGAACGATCATGCGACTCATTCGTAAGATTGAACAAAGCTAAAAACTCAATTTGCTCAACTCGTAACCAACTCTCATATAAAACTGATACTGAATATGATGAAATATTTTACGCTAATCGTCTGGTGCGTGCTTTTCCAATTGTCTTCCACCTTTGCTCAAAAGGGAATTCAATTTGCAGCACAGGAAAACTGGAATCAAGTACTCGTAGCCGCTGCCAAAGAGAATAAAATTATTTTTATAGATGGTTACACCAATTGGTGCCAGCCTTGTAAGCGAATGGATAAGCAGGTTTTTCCACAGAAACTCGTTGGGGATTTTTATAACGAAAATTTTATCAACGTAAAGGTCAACATGGAGGAGGGCATTGGTAAGGATTTGCAAAAAAAATACAACGTTTTCTTTTATCCTACTTTTTTATTTCTTACTGCTGATGGGACTTTGGTACATCGCATTGCAGGATTTCAGTCTGCTCCCAAAATGCTGAACTTAGGGAAAACGGCGGTCAACCCCGACAAACGGTTAGCTGCTTTCGATGAGCGATTCGCCAACGGAGATCGTGATCCTAAATTTTTAAAACGTTATACCATCTTGAAAAAAGAGTCGATGGACGGTAAACACGATCAGATAGCAGTGGAGTATTTGAAAAAAAAATAGT
>JBCCJE010000882.1:0-2843 GCA_039027925.1 Bacteroidota bacterium | reverse complement strand
TGACCTCACAAACCTGTTGCGTTGCACCCAAGCAATCACCCGTGTAACCGCCTATGTTCTTTTTGAAAAAATAACCCAAATAAATTTTTCCCAAATAGGCTATTGGAAATGCTAACACCAGCCACCAATTTTGTAATAAAAACAGAGGTAACAATACAAATACAAAACTGTATAACATTTCACTTACGGAGAATCTTTGGTTAGCGATAGGCTTGGATTTACTTTGATCAATGTCTTGTACGTAGTCGTGGGTTTGAACAAAAGTAGCCGCAATAAATCTACTTGCCGTGTGTCCATTAATCATTGCGAAGACAACCAAAGTCGTATCCAAAGTAGCAATTTCTATCAGCGCAAAAAGTTTTAAAAGGATCAAAAGAAAAATACCAATCGCTCCGAAAGCACCCACTCGGCTGTCTTTCATGATGGTCATAATTTGCTCTTTTGTCCACCCGCCACCAAAGCCATCACACACATCCGCAAAACCATCTTCGTGAAATGCACCCGTAATCCAAACGCTCGCAGCAATAGATAAAACGATTGCAATACTGATGGGTAGAGCTTGAACGGCTACCCAAAAAGTAAGGGCAGCAATACCACCGACTATCCAACCAATCAGCGGAAAATACTTTCTGGATTTGTTTAAATATTCGGGGCTGTGATCCGTCCAACTCGGGCAGGGGATTCTAGTAAAGAACATCAAAGCGGTAAAAAAATATCTGATTTCTCGGTTAAGCATTTACCTTGGATTGAAGAACAAGTTTATTTGGATAGTTGGATATGTAAATCAAATGTAAATACATTACTTTTAGCAAAAACTAAAGGTAGTGTTTTGGTTACTTTTTTCTCCTTTTTTGATAAAAAATAGTAATTTCGGTTTCGGTAATTTATCGAATACAAAATTTTAAAAACCAATTTTTCAATTGATAAACCTCACTAAAATTGTGATGCCCTCTTATCATTTCTCATCAAACTAAAACCTCCTGATTATTATGAAAAAATATACAAAGCTGATACTGATGTTTGTTGGTGTCTTTTTCGCTAATATTACTTTTGCTCAAAAAGATTTCAACCTACACCTGCACGCAGGGATCATTTCACAAGATCAGTTTCTCCCATTGCGGGATGCCAATGCGCAAACGCTAAAAGCCAATCAATTTGGGACGGACTATTTTGTTATGGTTCAATTTGACCATCATCCTTCCTCGGCAGAAAAAGCGCAGTTAAAATCGCAAGGTGTACACCTACAAGAATATATTCCAAATTACGCTTACATCGCAAGAGTTGCCCAATCTACTAGGCTTGAGAATACAATTGTAAAATATGTGATTCCCTTCCGACCTACTTATAAATATTCGATAGAGTTGGTGAAAAATAAAATTCCTTCACACGCTACGATTGATGGAGAGGTCAGATTGAATGTTATGAAGTTTGATGATATTTCGATGGATCAATTTTTATCCTCACTTAAGTCCAATGGATACATCGGGGAACAAATATCCGATCGAATGGCTGTGGTTCAAATTAAATTAGTAGCATTAAAAGATTTGGCTTCGGTAGCCGCAGTAAAATATATAGAACCTGTACATCCCGATCCAGTAAAAGAGGGACTAAGAGGAAGAACTGTTCAACGGGTGAACATGATCTCCAAAGGTCCCGGAGATGGCTACGACGGCGATGGGATCGTGATCGGATTGGCGGACGATGGAGGCGTTAGTCACATAGATTTTAGCGGACGACTGACCGACTTTACATTTAACGAAGGAGGTACACACGGTGACATGACGGCGGGTCTAGCAATGGGGGCAGGTAATATTAATCCCTTGGGTATGGGAATGGCAACGGGGGCGGATTTGAACTTGTATGACTACCTCGGAGCATTTGACAATCCTCCCGTCACCAGCGCCATTGATAATTACGATACTTACGGGCAAGTCATTTCCTCTACTTCTTATTCAGAAAGTTCGGGCGCGCAATATACCGAGCGGTCAAATTATGCGGATGACCAAGTTTTTAATAACAATCAACTATTACATTTTTATTCTGCGGGCAATAGCTCCTCCTCTAATACAAGTCCCATTTATGGTAACATTATAGCTACAAGTGGAGGATATTTTGGTAATGTGACGGGAGGTTCAAAAGCAGCTAAAAATACAATCGCCGTTGCCAATATGCTCTACAATGATGAGCGAGTAGCCTCTTCTTCCAGAGGGCCAACGGCAGACGGGCGAGTGAAGCCCGATATTTCTGCCCACGGCAACGGTAATTTATCGCTTGATCCCAATAACCAATACGGAGCGGGAGGAGGGACTTCCGCCGCTGCCCCTTCTACTGCGGGAACAGTTGCTATGCTGTACGATGCTTATCGAGACATGAACGGTGGAGCAAACCCTAACGGTGGATTGATTAAAGCTACCATCCTAAATACTGCCGATGACATCGGACGACCAGGACCAGATTACGAACACGGTTGGGGAAGAATCCACGCTGGAAATGCTTACGAGGTACTCTCTAATAATCAATACCTCTCTTCCACTATTGCCAATAACGGCTTCAATAGCCACACAGTCTCCGTTCCGTCGGGGACTAAAGAAGTTAAAGTGATGGTGCTTTGGGTAGATCCAGCGGGAGCTTCCAATGCCTTCATTGCCTTGGTTAATGATATCAATATCACGATGACTACGCCGGGCGGGCAGGTTTATCAACCCTGGATTTTAGGGCTTGATCCTACTCTCAGTAGTTTGGAGGCAAACGCCACCAGAGGAATTGATGATAGAAATAATATGGAGCAAGTGAGCTTGGTAGATCCCATTGCGGGAGATTACACCATCAACGTATCGGGATTT
>JBCCJE010000881.1:0-2849 GCA_039027925.1 Bacteroidota bacterium | reverse complement strand
TTTTATGCGCAGTTATTTTTTCTTTATGCAAGGCGAAAAACGTAGGCGATGCGGGGCATCCTGTGCTTGCTTGATGCCAGAGCATCAAAGGCTTTTCAACGCAGCAGAAAGGAAAAAGAGCAAGTAGAAAATGTAAAGTTATTATTGAACCATTCCTTAGTTACACCTTTGCCAAAAGACCGAAGAACAGTATTCCCGAAAACAAAACCATACTCCATAATATAAGTACGCTGTTCATCACTCATCACTTTTCTTATGCTCCTTCACCTCCCGCCAAAAGTTTAATTGAAATCGTAATAATTTTTGCTGCGAAAATAGAGTTTTCATTTGAGAATTAGCATTTTTGAACTCTCTTATTTAATGCCCTTCACGGGGGTAATTTCAAAATTACCCCCGTGATTATAGGTTGTCATAAAAAACCAAGCGGGTAATTCTAAACCTCACGGAGTCATTTCAAAATAACTCCGTGAATTATAGGTTGTCATAAAAACCAAGTGGGTAATTTTGAAATTACCCACTTGAACATTTACTGCTTGACGACCTTCCTGTACCACTAAATTCAATTTTGTGAAAAGACTATTCTACCTATTTTTTTGTGTTCTATTTTTTAACGCTACGCTAGCCCAGAAGGATACCATTGAGTTCAGCACCTTTGCCGTGAAGTTGGATTCCATCGTTGTTACCGCCAGCAAGCAAGGATTCGACGTGGAAGATTTTATCAATATGGTTCAAAAAGACGAATCTTTCTATCGGGCTTTTAGAAATATTCGTACCCTCTCCTACGCTTCCGATAACCACATGGAGGCCTTCTCCAAAAAAGGAAACCTCAAAGCCAGCTACGACAGTAAAACACAACAAACCTCCGATGGTCGCTGCCGAACCATGGAAACCCTCGATCAAGTGGTGACTGGAAAATTTTACAAACGGAAAAAAAAATACCGCTACTACACTGCCAAAATGTACGATAGATTATTTTTCACCCACGGAGAAGTTTGCGAAACCCAACGCACCGAGGAAGCAACGGGCTACGATGCTTCCAACAACCTCAAAGGGATGAGCAAGCACATCAACGAACTCAAGAAGTTGATCTTCTATCCGGGGCAAAAAGCAGACGTTCCTTTTATAGGAAAAAAAACCGCCATCTTCGAGGAGAAGATGGCCAAATACTACGACTTCTCCATTTCCTCAAAAATGTACGACTCGGAAATAGATTGTTACGTTTTTTTAGCCCAAGTAAAACCTACCACCAAGGACAGCAAAACCGTCATCAAGCACATGGAGACTTATTTTGATAAAACTACCTTCCAAGTCATTGCGAGAAATTATCACCTCGAACACGCAGGGACAATGTTTGATTTTGATGTGAAAATGGACATTAAACTAGTCAAAATAAAAGACCAGTACGTCCCCGAATTTATTCACTACGACGGCAGGTGGGACATCCCGATGAAGAAGCCCGAAATTTTTAAATTTGATATTAAGTTCTACGAGTACGAGAAGAAATGAATAGCCATCTGCGGGCTTGTCGAACAATAATTAAAACTCATACCGATATGTCATCTTATTACGCAGGGTAAAAACACCGTATCCATTTTCCATATTACTATGAATCAAAACTGGCTCGGCGAATGGATTACCCTCAGCATTCCAGTACCTTTCTCTACTAGTATCGTAAAGGTATAAGTCCTTCGTGATAGTCAAAACATCCACTTCGACGGCTTTGATCATAGTATTATCGTTTACTGGAAGCCAATTCCCATTTATCAATAATCTCACATCGTAAGTATTGCCATCAAAGGAAACATCTGGTAGAATCTGGTAGAGGTTGTATCCCCATTCCATCAATGGATCATCTGAGTCAAAGAAAGCATCAAATTCGGAAGTTTGACCAAACTGTTCAACTTCGAAACGAAGATCAAAAGCGTAGTAATTTTCTTCACCCGCTTTGTCCTGAATTTTAAATTCAAATAAATCGTAAAGCTCATTATCAAAATCGAAAGGTACTTCTTCAAATTCGTAACTAGCACTAATCACTTCCGCTCGAGATGGCATGGTCTGCGTGGCGGATACTTTATCGTAATTGGGGGCAGATACCTCTAAGGTGTAGGTGCCTGAATCAATGGGCAGGAGGTCGGGGTCAGGACCGACGTAATTATTTTGAATGGGGTCATACTCAAATTCGTAAAATAAATTTCCATCCTTGAATAATTCTACGGTGGCGTTACTGATGGTGTCATATTCATTCTCATCCAATATCCCTAGGCTGTGTCCTACAAAAAGGGTTGGCGTGAGTAATTCACCACTAAAAAAAGTATTTTCAGGAACGGATAAATTGGCGGTGACTGCGAGTCGGGATTCGTGCTCGGGAAAATCAATATTTTTCACTTGCGAAAATCTATCTTCACTACAACTCGCTGTGCATAACAATATAATTGCAAAAAGACTGTATTTTAATTTTTTCATTTTATTTATTTTTTTATTTTTTATTTGCCACTAAGACGCTAAGGCTCTAAGGGTTTTTTTAAGAATTCTTCGTGACTTTGTGGCTACTCTTTTATTTGCCACTAAGACACCAAGGCTCTGAGGGTTTTTTTAAGAGTACTTGGTGGCTTCGTGACTTTGTGGCTACTCTTTTATTTGCCACTAAGACACCAAGGCTCTAAGGGTTTTTTTAAGAGTACTTTGTGGCTTCGTGACTTTGTGACTACTCTTTTATTTGCCACTAAGACGCCAAGGCTCTAAGGTTTTTTAAGAGTACTTTGTGGCTTCGTGACTTCGTGGCTACTCTTTTATTTGCCACTAAGACGCCAAGGCACTAAGGTTTTTTAAAAAAATTCTTTGTGGCTTCG
>JBCCJE010000880.1:0-2851 GCA_039027925.1 Bacteroidota bacterium | reverse complement strand
CCTCGCAGTTCTTTATCCAAAAATTCAAAGCCTTTTTCAAAATCAATTTGATGGTAATGGTTGGGAAAGAAATAGATCATAAAATCTTTGAACAGTTCTTCGATGATACCTTTCCAGAGGTCATCTTTGGAGAGTCTTTTCATTGTTGTTTGTTTTACTATAGTAATATTGTTTATGTACTCAATGTAGGGAAAATCAATGAACTCCAAAAGTAAAGCCCGTAACTCATATGAGTTACGGGCTTTTGATACGATAATAAGATGAGCAAGTTATATCAAGCTAATCCCACTCCAAAACCAATTCTCCAAAATCTCTATCAATGTTTATTTCAAATAAAGATCTACCTGCCTCCTGCGTCTTTTTAAACTTCAGTTTCTTTTCGCCCATCGTAACTGATTTTAAATCATTAGGCAAAGCGTGGAAAGTTAACGTAAATTTTTTCGCAAGATTCACAAAGTCCCCTTCGATAGTCTGCTGGATGATTAATTGATTTTCATTTCCAATGACTTTGTATTTTCGCAACGAAAATTCGTCCTTTTGGTAACTATACCCATCACCTGCATCCATATAGTAAGTACTTTCATTTTCGCCATTGATATAATAAATATGGAGCGTCGTATCTGGAATTACTTTTTGTCCTACGTACTCTTGCGATTCAAACATAGGAACTACTGCTCCCCCCTTTACGTAAATCGGAATTTCATCTATTGCCGTCTCCGCCCAAAATTCTAAGTTAGATTCAGTTTTCACATCATCCCAGTAATTATACCATACGCCCGTAGGCAAAAACATCCAGCGCCCTTCTACCTGTGGTTGAGAAATGGGGCAAACCAAAATATTATCCCCCAGACAAAACTCCTCCATTCGGTGCAGTGTCTCCTTTTCTTTTTGATCCAAAAAGGCTAAGGGACGAATCATCGGTGTTCCCTTGGTGGCGTATTGCCAAAAAGTAGTGTAAATGTAAGGCAAAAGTCTATACCGAAACTCAATAGCTTTTTTGACTAGCTTGGCAACATCTTCTCCAAATGACCAAGGCTCTTGTTCCCCGTGATCGCCCGAAGAATGCGTACGGAAAAATGGGTGAAATACCGCCATCTGTACCCACCTCAAATACAACTCGCCCGTAGGCTGATCAATAAATCCTCCGACGTCAGAGCCAATAAATGACATCCCAGATATGGCTACTCTCTGGCATTGCTTGTTAGCGATTTTGAGGTGCTCCCAAGTTGCTACGTTGTCGCCTGTCCAGCCCGAAGTATATCTCTGCCCGCCTGCGTAGGAAGACCGAGTAATCACGAATGGTCTTTTATCAGGAGCAAATCGCTTGAGTCCGTGATAGGTACCTCTCGCCATCTGCATTCCATACACATTGTGTGCCTTGCGGTGGGTGCAGGGGTTACCATCGTAATCGTGCCGAACATCATTGTAGAATGTTTTTTCGGACTGCGTAAAATTGTCCGCAAGGAAAATAGCAGGTTCGTTCATGTCATTCCACACACCGTGTACGCCTAATTCCTCAATGAGTCCCTTGTACAAATCCGCCCACCATTCTCTCACGTCGGGTCTAGTGAAGTCGGGGAAATAGCAATCCCCTGGCCACACAGGAGCTACTAGGAGCGGTCCATCCCCACGCTTGCAAAACATATCCTTTTCCAATCCTTCTTTACAGACCCAATATTTTTTATCTACTTTGATACCAGGATCAATCATCACGACAGTTTTGAACCCATCGGCTTCCAACTCATCAATCATTCTTTTGGGATCGGGAAATTTTTCTTTGTCCCAGGTAAAGCATCGAAATCCATCCATGTAATCAATGTCCAGATAGATCGCATCACAAGGAATTTGCCTTTTTCTAAATTCCGCAGCAATCGCCTTGACAGTTGACTCGGGATAATAACTCCATTTGCACTGATGATAACCCAACGTCCACAGCGGAGGCAATTCTGGTTTTCCCGTCAAATCAGTAAACTGCTCGGCAATACTCAATAATTCAGGGCCGTAGAAAAAGTAATAATTCATTTCTCCACCGTCTGCCCAAAAGCTAGTTACGTTGGCTCTTTCGTGCCCAAAGTCAAAATAGGATCGGAAGGAATTATCAAAGAAAATTCCGTAAGCAATGCCGTTGGAATGAATACCGTAGTAGAAAGGAATATTTTTGTACAGCGGATCGGTATCTACGCCGTAACCATAGGAATCCGTTCCCCAAATCGAATAGCGATTCTTACGCATGTTGGCTTTCCCAGTCTTATCCCCTAGCCCGTAAAAATGCTCTAGACTTTGTAGTCGCTTGCTCATTTGGACAATTTCTCCTCCGAAGTTGTCATCATCTTCCCAGTGGAATCCCTTCTCATCTTCACAAATCACGTTGCCTGATTTATCCAAAATCCTTACCGTCATATCTTCTTTTTTTACTACACAAATCAAGCAGTCGGTAGTAATGCGGAAGTGATCGCCGATATCTTTGAATTCTACCTCGGGAGGTAAAGGTTGAAATTTTTCATCAATAGCGTAAGAGAAATCATTGGGAAAAATACCGTAGGGAGCATACCGAAAGCGAATCATTTGGTCAGTCATCACGTGCATGATCAGTTGGACTTCATTTTCACACTCAAAAAAGAATTGGTTATTCTCTACTCGGTGCGAAATGATTCGATGCGGAAATTTTTCATTGGGCGTTCTGGTCATCTGTTCTTCTTTGATAAATTCGTTCATTGTGGAAAATTTTGCATTTTGCTCTGAAAAGCCTAAAAAATCATTCCATTTTATTATGAAAAAAATTAATGCGTAAAATGGTAAGTCATCATTCTGATACCAAAGGTAAAATCTTAGTTGAAAGAATAAGGATTAT
>JBCCJE010000879.1:0-2853 GCA_039027925.1 Bacteroidota bacterium | reverse complement strand
ACAGTACCAGCAACTCACACCCTCCGCCATTCGATTGGGGGCTGCCATCCAGAAAGTAAATTTTCTTAGAGACATCCAAGCCGATTTCGACGGTATGGGTCGCACCTATTTTCCGGGGGTCAACTTCGAAAATTTTAACCAACACCAAAAACTAGAAATCGAAGAAGACATTCGCAGAGATTTTGAGGCTGCTTTGATTGGTATCAAGCAATTGCCCAAGAGTTCTCGGTTGGGTGTTTACGCAGCTTATCGCTACTACATTTCGCTGTTCAAAAAAATCGAAACGCTACCCGCTAAGCGAATCATGCACGAAAGAATACGGATTTCGAACCCCCGAAAAATATGGTTAACTTTCCGATGCTTCTTCAAGTTACAGCTCAACTTATTATAAAAAACAAAAATCTCCCGAACTCTAGGGATTTACTTGATAGATTTATTTTGCTAGTTTTGCGAGGACAAATCGCAAGACAAGTGGATCATAAAATATGTAAAAATGGTATTTCTCGGTATTTTAATTTTTATCGGTACGTTCATTATCATGGAAGGTATAACATGGTGTACACATAAGTACGTGATGCACGGATTTTTGTGGTACCTTCACGAAGATCATCACCAACCTAGGTATCCTCATCCGTTCGAAAAAAATGATTTGTTCTTCGTTATTTTTGCTATTCCAAGTATGATATTAATTTACTACGGATCCCAAACGGAGGGATTTGATTATCGTGTTTGGATAGGATTCGGCATCATGGCCTACGGCGCAGCTTACTTTTTTGTACACGATATTTTTATCCATCAGCGATTTAAGATTTTAAAAAATACCGATAGTGCTTACTTCAAGGCCTTGAGAAAAGGACATCGAGTCCACCACAAACACATGGGAAAAGAACACGGCGAATGTTTTGGAATGCTGTGGGTGCCGTGGAAATATTTTAAAGAAGCAGCCGCTGCGAAAAAAAGAACGCAACGTAGAAAAAGTAAAGTGACGACGTGAGTGGATGATGTTTTGGTGGAGTAACCTAAGTTCCGCATGTGCTCTCTAGTTCTTATTCAAATTTACATGTGCTCAATTGATTGATGTTCATTCGTGTAAATTAATTGTTGGACTTGCCTTACGGCAGGCAGGTATCGTCCCTTTGAGATTTTAAGAGTGTGCAAAATTTTAATTTCACTACCGATATGCCGCACCTCTGGTGCTCCTCAATTTGTTCCGAAACTTTGGTTATCCGAAAAGTCCCAGAGGGACAGCACGTTGGTAGCATTGAAGATTTAAGTTTATTTATATCGCAGTGCCAGAGGCACGACACATTTCCAAATGAAGCATTGCTGAAGTAATAATTTCTAATTTGTGAAGCTCAAAGGTAGCTGATCCGTAAATCAATCTATTCAACCCACTACTCAACATAATTTAGGAGGGTTCAGACTTACCCGCACTTTTTATCAACTCACATCCACGATTCCTCCGAGGACTCTATTTTGTACAAAACAAAATCCTGAATCCTCTTAGCTTTCCCCAACTCGATATAGGGAATCTTGACCGTTCCCGCCGCAGTATGAAAAACAAGGTTACAGAGATCTTTTCTCCTTTGGTAAATACCTTGTTGGATTTCCACACCTTGTATTTTAAACCACTTTAGCAAAGTCACCGTTTTTCCAATGATGGCGGTAGAAATTCGAATCCCCTCATCACTCACGTAGTAGCGGAAGTTGCGCTGGTAAATCCAAGAAAATAACAACACAATTGCAACCCAAGCTAATGACCACCACGCATCATCTCCTGCACCCCGCCACCAAAAATTAAGTGCCAAAAATCCCGCAGGTAAAAGTCCGATGTAGAGTACCCTCCGATAGATCACCAAAGGGTGGATGACGTGTTCTTCGAAGTTCAGATATTTTTCTTCGGGGAAATAAGCCCCCCGCACAGCGTCCAACTGTTCTTCGTAGCAGCCCGGTACGTAAATAGATTGTTTTCTGACGATGGCAGTACTCGCCGCTTGTCGAAGACTGATGTCAAATAATTCAAAATATTTCTTAATGGGGTTGGTTGTCCATTTGATGAGTTGGATTTTTTGCATATGCGCCGACTGTTCGTTTCGCGTAAATAGTCCAGAGATGACTTTGAAGCCCAGCGCAGTTTTAAAAAATTTCAACTCATAAAATCGAATTACCGTTCTCACTAGAGAGATCAAAAAACTAACGATGATGAACAGCGGAAGAATGGTCACGATAGCCGCCAAAAAAGTATTGGATCCCCAACCAATGAGCCACTCAATGCCGTTTTCGATTTTCCACCCCGTAGCATCTTCGATGTAGCTCATCGTACTCAGTAAAAAAGCAAATACGATTCCGCCCGTCCGTAGGTGGTTTTGACTTACTCCAATTTTAACCAAGTCCGAAGGAGACAAATAAAGCAACAAATCTTCTTTGGGTTGCTCAATGGCAACTTCTTCCGACTCCGCAAAAGGAGTATCCGTAGTGGATTGTTTTTGTGCGATCAAAAATTCACGGATGGCAACGGCTTTGTTTTTTTTCAAAGCGGTAATGGAAAATTCATTGCCTTTAGACCCTGCGGTGTCAATCTCCAGACTCACTACGTTAAAAAATTGGTGTAGGATATTTTCTTTAAAATTGATAGTTTGGATTCTATCGAAGGGGACGTTGAGTTTTGTTTTTTGAAAAATTCCTTTTTCTATGACCAACTCATCGCCCTTGACGTAGTAATAAAATTTAAAATAAGAAATGATGGAAAGAATGGCGGAGGCAGCAGCAATCCCGACAATGGTCAATGCAAAATAGGAGTCTCTGGATTTTCCGGGATTGAATAAAAAAACCAAAAGCACCGGCCACGCTTGT
>JBCCJE010000878.1:0-2855 GCA_039027925.1 Bacteroidota bacterium | reverse complement strand
TTAAAAAAGAGTAAGTAGAAATTATAAATTTGCCATTGAACCAATTCCTCATTTTTCTATTTTTGCTAAATCATTGTTTGATCCATTTCTAAAATTAGTACCTATGACAAAGGAAGAAAAGGAAAATTTAAGAGCAAAGATCAATAAGGAGATTGTCAAAGTAGAGGCTGCCATTGTTCCGCTTTTGGAAGCTAGTCAACCCATTAGTCCCGAAAATTCAATTGGACGAGTGAGCAGAATGGATGCGATCAATAACAAAGGTGTAGCGGAGGCGGCGCTGCGATCTGCGAAGACAAAATTATCTAAACTCCAAATTGCTTTGACAAAGATAGATAACGTTGATTTTGGAAATTGTTCGAGGTGCAAAAATCCAATTCGCCCTGCCAGATTGATGTACATGCCAGAAAGCACAAAGTGCGTTCGGTGCGCAGATAAAAAGTAGTCAATTGAAAATTTCGGTACGACGTTGAGTTTGAGTACGCTCGGAGAGAATTATTTATTCTTAATTATTCCTTATTCATTAAAACTGTGGACAGTTACAATCTCCCGCTTTACAGCTGGCTAGAGTTAGAATGACAAAAATTACAAAAACCAACCAACTTAAATTTTTTCTGTTTTTCATGGTAGATATTCTTTTATATTTTCCCATTGGGAATTAGTTAATCGTTCATATTGAGTTTGCATTTCTTATAGTTTTGGTGAACTACAAGTTTAGCAACTGATTCCCTTTTTTTCAACTTTTTTAATTTTTAGACGATACTCTTAATCAGAACCAATTACCCCTACCCCTAGTAAACTACGAAGACAAATCCTCCGATCTTCAGTCACCCGAAAGCACCAAAATTCTTAAATAGAAATAGTAACAAGATTGCTACTGCCATTATTACTGATCATTCTCTCCTAATCTTCAAGTGAAGATTCATCAACAATCAAGTCCATGTCAATTGCATCGTCATCATCGTAGTCATTATCCATATCAAAATCATCGTCGTCCTCGTCCATCTCCACGGGCACGACAGGCTTAGGCGTACCTCCCGTTCGTTTGATTACTCTAGAGAATGAAGTGGGCGTTTTTGTAGTTTTTGGTTTTATTTTGATCTCCTCCCGTTCGGGTTTTTCTTTGGGCGTTAGCTTCGCCGCCAAACATTTGTTGGTAGTGGGTACCGCTAGGAGTCTCCTTTTATCAATGAGTTCGCCCGTCACGATACAGATGCCATAGCGTTTAGTGTGTACACGAATCAAAGCGTTTTCCAAATCTCGAATGTGTTTTTGCTGGCGACTTATCATGGAATACAACATTTCCAAATCTTGAAGATTAGAAGTATCGTCCATCCAGTCACCGTCGTTGTCTTTTGTTTCTGAGATGTTATCAATTCTCTCCTGAAAGGAAGCGATCTGATTTCTCGCACTTTCCAATTTTTGCTCAATGTGCACTTTAAATTCCGCTAGGTCTTTGTCCGAGTAGCGATTGGTAGATGATGCAGTCGTCAACATGGTCATTTTTTTTTGTAAAGGTTGATGGAAAAATAAGTTTTAAAATCCCCAATGCTGAATGAAATTTCAGATGGTGAGCAAAGGACGACAAGTCGAAAAGTGGTCACAATTTTTTTTGGGAGAAATGATTTTTAATAAACGTGAATCTACTCTCTGTTTGCTAATTTCTCTTAATTTTTCGGTTGGCTCACGAAAACAAAAATTTTCCTACCTGTATTGCTCAGTTGACAAATTTAGTGATTTGGTTGCTCACGGCTCTCGGTCGTTCAGCGAACCGATGGTATCGTACATCATTTTTGCCGATTGTTCCCAACTAAATTTCTCTCGCTGTTGTTTGCCTTTTTCTATTTTTTCCTGTCTTAAATTTTCATTTTCAAAATATTTAATCATAGCAGTAGCGATCTCATCGGTGGCGTGAGGATTCACCAGCAAGCCGGCATCGCCTGCCACTTCGGGCATCGAGGATATGTTGGAGGTAATGACGGGCACATCACTCTCCATAGCTTCCAAAATGGGTAAACCAAACCCTTCAAAAAAGGAGACATAAACAAAAGCAAATGCACTTCCCATCAGTTCGATCAAATCCTTATCTGGAATGTAGCCCAGTAACTGAATATCATTTTGATAGTTGGATTTTTCAAAAGCGGTTTTGACGACTCCCGTTTGCCAAGCAAATCTTCCTCCGATCAGCAAGCGGTGAGGGGCATTAGTTTTTTCTTTAAAAATAGAAAATGCGGTAATTAAGCCTTGTACATTTTTTCGAGGATGAACGGCACCTACGTAAAAAAAATAAGGTTGTCCCGCCGAGTATTTTTTTTGAGTTACCTTTTTTACAGCATCTTCGACGGGCGTGAATTTATTGTTACATCCATTGTGCACCACGGTTATTTTTTCACTAGGGATGCCGATCTTTTCCACTATATCATTTTTTACAAAATTAGAAACGGTAATTATTTGATCTGCTTTTCGTAAATACCGAGGCTGAAAGGATTGGTAAAACTTACGCACTAGGAAGGCAACTTGCTCTGGAAAATGTTGGTAAGCAATATCGTGAATGAGTACGACGGTCTTAACGGAAGTTCGCAAACTGCAAAAACCGTCCGTAGAAAAAAATACATCGGGTTGGTATTTATCTAGTGCTCGCTTTACCGAAAACTCAAACCACGCCATAATCAAAATTGGATGTCGGGTAGGCGGTGCCAGTACAACTGGCGTTACATTTTTTCCAAAAACAAATTCAGGTGCGTACGGTCGGTCGAAGAAAAAAATAAACTCATCCGTAGGATGGTCATTTACCATTCGCCGCAATACCTCGAAGGTGACACGCCCCATCCCCTCTAATTTATTTTTTAATAAAAATC
>JBCCJE010000877.1:0-2856 GCA_039027925.1 Bacteroidota bacterium | reverse complement strand
CGATAAAATATTCTTGACTAAATCTTGATGAGATAAATCGTTCATAATTTTTTTCTACAATTTAATCATTTTAAAAATGATCTAAAAATAAAGTCATGTTATTGATGGATCATTTCTAAAAAACTTATTTCCCAATGCGCTAATTATTCTTTGGCTGAAAATCGTCTTCCATATCTCCTCCCTGTCCCTTCATTTTCTTCACCGCATCTTCTACATCTTTAGTCGCCTTTTTCAAATCATCAAGTTGCTTGGCTCGCTTATCTTTGGCTGCCTTTTGCTGGGGTGCAGGGCTACCGTTACTTCCGTTGGATGAAGCCTTTTCTTCGTGCGGCTCTTTCCCAAAGGTTAGTCCTTTGGCGTCGGCATCAATATAAATGGTATCGCCAACATCAAACTCACCCGAAAGTAAAAACCTCGATAGCTTATTGATGACCTCTTTTTGCAAAACGCGCTTCAAGGGTCTTGCCCCGAATTGTGGATCGTAGCCCAAGTCTGCTATTAAGCCTTTTGCTTTTTCACTCAACTTTAAGGTAATCCCTTTTCTTCCTAGCATCTTGCGCGTCTTTTTCAGAAGGAGTTCCAAGATTTGTTTGATCTCCTCTTTAGTCAATGGCAAAAACATAATTTTATCATCAATCCGATTCAAAAACTCTGGGCGCAAGTTTTCTTTCAACGCTTCAAAAACTTCGAGCTTTGTCGTTTCTAAAATATCCGCACGGTGTTCGTCACCCACCGCAGCTAAGTCTTCAAAGTTTTCCAAGATGACCTCCGCACCCATGTTGGAAGTCATGATAATGATAGTGTTAGCAAAATTAGCTACTCGCCCTCTGCTATCGGTCAACCGACCATCATCCAATACTTGTAGTAAAATATTAAACGTATCGGGATGCGCCTTCTCGATTTCGTCCAACAAAATGATGGAATAGGGTTTTCTTCTCACCGCTTCGGTCAGTTGTCCACCTTCGTCGTAACCTACGTATCCCGGAGGCGCACCTACCAATCTACTCACGGCGTGTCGCTCTTGGTACTCACTCATATCAATTCGAGTGATCGCTTTCTCGTCATCAAACAATACTTCTGCGAGTGATTTCGCCAACTCCGTTTTACCAACCCCCGTAGGGCCTAAGAAAATAAAAGAACCGATAGGACGATTGGCATCTTGCAATCCCGAACGACTTCTCCTCACCGCATCACTTACTGCTGTTACTGCCTCGTACTGACCAATCAATCGTTGACCAATTTCTGCTTCGAGGTTGAGGAGTTTATCTTTTTCACTCTGCATCATTTTGGAAACTGGAATCCCCGTCCATCTTGCAACCACCTCTGCGATGTCGTTGCTGTTAACCTCCTCGTTGGTGAAGCGATTTTCTTCTGGAAGTTTTTCCAGTTTCTCCTCTGCTACTCTGAGCATCACCTCTTTTTCTTTGATTTCTCCGTAGCGGATTTTTGCCACCGTTTCGAAGTCAGAATCCCGCTCTGCTTTCTCCGCTTTTTGTTCTAATTCCTCGATTTGCTTTTTGATATTTTGGATGGTATCAACGACCTCTTTTTCATTTTTCCAAGCGGCGGTCAATTCTTCTAGGCGTTCTTTCGCATCCGCAATTTGTTTGTTGATGTTAGCGAGTTTCTTCTTGTTACCTTCCCGCTTGATGGCCTCTCGCTCAATTTCTAATTGGCGAACCCTACGATCTTGCTCATCTATTTCGTCGGGAACGGAGTCTAATTCTAATCGCAACTTAGCTGCCGCCTCGTCAATCAAGTCAATGGCTTTATCTGGCAAGTGCCGATCTGCGATGTACCTCGAAGATAGTTCCGCCGCTGCGATGAGTGCTTCGTCCAAAATATCTATTTTATGATACACCTCATATCGCTCTTGCAATCCCCGAAGAATCGAAATAGTATCTTCAATGCTTGGTTCGTCAATTAAAACTGTTTGGAAACGACGAACGAGTGCTTTATCTTTTTCAAAATATTTTTGGTATTCATCCAAGGTAGTGGCACCGATAGTTCGGAGATCACCCCTCGCCAAAGCAGGTTTTAAAATATTGGCAGCGTCCATGGCACCACCGCCACCACCTGCTCCGATCAAAGTGTGAATCTCATCAATGAACAAAATGATCTCGCCGTTGGAGCTAGTCACCTCTTTGATGACTCCTTTAAGTCTTTCTTCAAATTCCCCTTTGAATTTTGCTCCCGCAATGAGCGCAGCAATATCCAATACGTAAAGTTTTTTGGATAAAAGATTTTCGGGTACATCTTGTTTTACGATTCGCCAAGCGATGCCTTCTACGATGGCAGTTTTACCAACACCCGCTTCTCCGATCAAAATGGGATTGTTCTTTTTTCTTCTCGAAAGAATGTGTAGGACTCTTCTGATCTCTTCATCCCTTCCGATGATCGGATCTAGTTTTCCGCTCTCCGCTCTTTCGTTTAAGTTGATCGCAAATTTTTGCAAAGCATTATATTGTGTGTCGGTACTTTGATCGGTTACCTTTCTTCCTTTTCTTAGTTCATCAATGGCGGCTTTCATTCCCTTCTCCGTAGCACCTAATTCTTTGAGCAACATCCCGCCTTTGTCTTTCCCTTTTAAAATCCCGAATAAGATCATCTCGATGGAGATAAACTCATCACCAAAGTCGGTCAACATTTTTTTAGCTCTACTTAGAGCTTTGTTGGCATCATTGGTTAGGTATTGTTTATCCGAACCATCTACTTTTGGATAGGTCTTAATTGCCGCATCCAAGCGGTTGTGCAACTGCGGTAAACTAACGCCCATTTTTTGTAAAAGAAACTGCGGAACATGCTCATCCGTCATCAAGATACCTTTGATGAGGTGGGTCGTATCTACCATTTGCT
>JBCCJE010000876.1:0-2864 GCA_039027925.1 Bacteroidota bacterium | reverse complement strand
CGTCACTTGGCTTCCCGTGCCACCTTTAATTATTATCGAGCCTAGTTCTTTTACGGGATGTGCGCCGGTGGATATATTTTTTAATAATTTATCTACTCCGATAGATGACACTTATACCATAGAGTGGGACTTTGGCGACGGTGGATTCGGCGATGCGATTAGCCCCGATTATACTTACCAAGAGCCAGGTACTTACGATATCAACGTCGGAATTACTTCTCCCATCGGTTGTTTTACGGAGCGTTTTTTTCCAAGTTTGATCAAGGTAGATTCTTTCCCCGTTGCTGATTTTACTTTCGGTCCCGATCGAATCACTAACTTTGAGCCCGAAGTGAATTTCTTTGATAACTCCATTCGGGATGTGCAATGGAAATGGAATTTTAACGACGAGGGATTTTCATTTCAAGAGAATCCATCTTTTATTTTTGCGGACACAGGGCAGCAAGTCGTCGAGTTGGTCGTATTTACCGAAGCGGGCTGTACGGATACCATCCAAAAGGTGGTGGATGTGATTCCCGAAGTTCGATACTTTTTGCCCAATGCTTTTACGCCCAACGATGATACCGTCAACGATGAGTTTAAGGCAGTAGGTTTTTATCGTGGCATGAAGGACTACAAATTTGCGATTTGGAATCGGTGGGGTGAACTGGTTTTCGAAACTAGCGATCCCGATGAAGGTTGGGATGGTCGGACTCAAAATGGAAATGTAAAAATGCCAGCGGGCGTCTATGTCTGTTTGGTTTCCTACCGAACGCCCCGTGGCGTACCGCAGGAAGTTCAGGGGTATATTACTTTGATAAAGTGAGGATTTTTGGGAAATCCTCTTCAAACCCCCGAGGTTTCGGGGCAAGTATTAAATGTCAAATACTCAAATTTCCATGCAAGAAAAGTCAGTCATCAATTATTGGTTGTTTCAAAATAATCCTAAGAAGTTTAGGTTGAGAGAGGCCCTACAACAAGAAGCCTTAAAAACCTTTGCGGTAAAAGCCCACAAGGAGAGAATCAAAAAAGGAGACAAGGTAATTATTTGGCAGACCGGAAGAGACGCTGGCTGCTATGCCCTGGCTACGGTGATTTCTGATGTAGAGAAAGACGACGTGGAGATGGAGGAAGTTCCCTATTTTAGAGATGAACCCCACGCGCTCAGGGTGCATTTGGAAATTGACTACAATTTGTGGAGCAAACCCATCACCAAAGATTTTTTACCGCTCAGTAAGTCTTTCGATAAATTTTACGGAGGACTATCAGGGACTAATTACAAAGCTACCGAAGATCAATTTAATGAGATCGTCAACCTAGTAGAGCAAGAAGATATTTTGGCAGAACCCCCCGTGGCGTACAATCCACAAACCTCCTTGGATCATCCCCTCAACCTAATTCTCTACGGTGCGCCCGGTACGGGAAAGACCTACCAACTCATCAATTATGCCCTTTCCATTATCGAAAATCGAACCTTGGACGAGTTGCAACTAGAACCACGGGAGATACTGCGCAATCGCTTCAATGAATACATGGAAGAAGGCTGGATACAGTTTGTTACGTTTCATCCTTCCTATGCCTACGAAGATTTTGTGGAGGGTATCAAACCCATCACCAACGATGGAAAAGTGCTGTACGAAGTAGAGGATGGCATATTCAAGTACATGGCGTTGATGGCTAAGCGGCACATTGTAGAAGTATTGTTAAGTCTCGTTCCCGTCCAAGAAATCAACATTGATTGGGATGCCATGTATCAGGCTTTTTTACTGTATTTGGAAAGCGATGATTTTAATTCCTTTGCGTCACGGACTGGAAAAAAGATGATGCTGCAAAAAATAGAACGCAACGGCAATTTGGTCGTGCGTCCCGAAAATTCTTTTTTGGCTTACACCATTTCTAAGGCAAAGCTGAAAAAATTGTATAAAAATTTTCAGTCTGTTGATGACATTCAGCATACTCAAAATGACATCAGCCTATTGTTAGGTGCGGTGAATACCCGCGCGTACTGGTCGGCGTTTAGTGAGTTAAAAAAATTCGAACCAGCCTTTGTGCAATCAATGATGGAAAATCAAGACGAGATTCCACTCAACGATCCCAACATTGACGCTATGGAAATGAAACACATCGCCCACGTAGCGCAGTCAAAAGCCAATCGCTTCGTACTCATCATTGACGAAATCAATCGGGGCAACGTGGCCAGTATTTTTGGAGATTTGATTACGCTCATCGAAGCTGATAAGAGGGAGGGAAACGCAGAGGCACTAAAAACTGTCCTGCCGTACTCGAAGACTTATTTTTGTGTGCCGCCTAATCTTCACATCATCGGTACAATGAATACGGCGGATCGAAGTGTGGAGGCTTTGGATGCTGCGCTGAGAAGAAGATTTACTTTTGTGGAAGCCAAATCTCGCCCCGAACTGCTGTCCCAACCCGCCGTATCGGGGGTCAACTTAGCTCGGATGTTGACCAAGATGAATCAACGGATCGAAATTCTTTTGGACGAAGATCACGTGATCGGACACTCCTATTTTTTTGAGGTAGAAACCTTGGCAGAGTTAAAAAGTGTATTTTCTAACAAAGTACTTCCGCTATTGCAAGAATACTTCTACGGCGATTTAGGAAAAATAGGATTGGTACTGGGAAAAGACTTTTTGGAAGAGCAAAAGTTCACGACGGATATGTTTGCAGATTTTGAATACGAATACATCCACGAACTAGCAGACAAAAAAGTATATCAAATTCGCAACGTAGAAGAACTCGAAGCGGATTCGTTTATTCGGATTTACGAAAAAGATTATCCGTAATTTTTTTATTTAATATGAAATGTACGTAGTTTCGCTCGACAATCGTACAAAGAGCTACCTTACTGATGTAGTAGAACTGTG
>JBCCJE010000875.1:0-2866 GCA_039027925.1 Bacteroidota bacterium | reverse complement strand
TATGTGGTAGAGTAATGTACAAATTCCGTAAACCAGAACCAATCACTTCTCCCCTACTCTACCACATATGGTTTTCGATCTCTTGCAGCCTTAACGAGATCTTCATTAAAGCTATCGTACTGTTTTTTGATAAGTCCCTTGTACTCGTAGTATGGTGGATGAATGTTATTGATATTTTTAGTGTTCCATTCATTCCAGAGTTTGGCTAGTTCTTCTTGCTGATTTGGTCTTTTGCCTACGAGGTTTTCTTTTTCGTAAGGATCATCTTTTATATCAAAAAAACTGAGTCCAACGTTGGGCAGCGGTTGGTGGAAATATTTGTACTCTTCGGTACGAACAGCCCATAAATTATCTTGCTCAAACAACCTCCAAAAGAGGGCTTGATGAGGCGAACCTTTTTTATCGCCATTCCAGTAAGGAACGAGATTGACCCCTTCCAGCAAGGCATCTTTTTTTGCACCGCTGATCGCCACGGACGTAGCGGCAATATCCAGAGCCGAAACTAATCCATCGAAGGTGATGCCTTTCTTAATTTTGTCGGGCCAATGCGCAATGAAGGGTACGTGGATACCTCCTTCGGTGAGGGCTACCTTACCCCGACGGAAAGGATAATTGCTCGCATAATCCAAATCGGGACACCAAGATTCGGGGAAGGGACCACCATTGTCAGATAGGAAAAAAATGAGCGTGTTGTCAAAATCTCCATTCGCCTTGATCGCATCCACCAATATACCAACTCCCTGATCCATCGCATCCACCATGGCGAGGTAAGTCCGCCGATCATTGTCTTCGATGTGGGCGTATTTGTCCAGTATCTCTTGGGGTGCTTGCAAGGGCCCGTGAGGTGCATTGTACGCCACAAAAAGGAGATAAGGATTTTCTTTATTTTCTTTGATAAATTTTGCTCCGTGCTGACTAATCTCGGTCGTCAAATAATGCTCAAATCTACCTACTTTCTTATTTTCCTGCATAGGTACTCGGTAAGGATCAATTCCCATTTCAATGCTGTTAGGAAAATAATCGTGACCACCACCGAGGAAGCCGTAAAAATAGTCGAAGCCGCGGTTGAGGGGGTGAAAATTATTGTGAGAGCCCAAATGCCATTTGCCGACGATCCCAGTTTTGTAACCAACATTTTTTAATCTCTCGGCAAAGATTTTTTCACCCACGGGAATACCGTGGTGAGGATCAGAGGGCGTATGATCCAAGTTGCTTTCCATACCAAATCGTGCTTGGTAGCGACCCGTGAGGATGCCCGCACGGGAGGGGCCACAGTAGGGATGCGTTACGTATCCATTTTTAAAAATCATCCCATCTTTAGCCAATGCATCTAGTACAGGGGTTTTTACATCTTTCGATCCCGTAAATCCCAAATCGTTGTAGCCCAGATCATCGGCTAGGATAACTACAATGTTGGGACGATCATCTTTACTTTTATTTTCTGTTTCGTCCATTGTTGGTTGAGTTGGAATTTTAAAAGCTACTATTACTCCAACTATTAAAATTAGGATTGCAAAGATTCCTTGTTTCATGTTGTTTAATTTTTGATTTGCTAATGAGTTGAAATGTAGGTGGTGTTTGTTTGTGTGTTGAAAAAATATAAAATCACTAACTGGTCTTGTGGTCTTTCACGATTGGGAATGATTATTCATTTTTAATTATTCATTTTTAATTATTCATTATCAAGTCGCTCCCCAATTACTTTTTTTATCGTCTGCACTCAAACTTTCTTCTCCTTTCGCTACGTGGGTAGATACCTGCTGCCCTTCAAACCGCCGAATGTATTGGTAATCGTCGTTCATATATTTATGCGTCAATCCCCACTCCAAAGCTGCCCACGGTGCTTGGTTGGCATTCAAAGTACGGTTTAGACCGATGGCCTGTGGAGCACCTTTAATGACAGATTGAATCTCGAAGTTGATGCCGTCGGGCGACCATTGAATGGTATTTTTTTCGGGACCATCGGTGGTAATCAGGGAAGCGATACCGCCATCGTAAGGCCATACACAGATTTCGTGTCCACTATTGGAAATGGGATTGTAGGGAGATTTGGTATAAGGTCCTAGAGGATGATCGGCAATGGCTACACCGTGGCGAATTTGTCTGCCACACCAAGTGATTTCTTCGCCCATTTGTTCTCCCTTGTAGTAGAGGTAAAATTTATTTTGGTAGGCTAACAAACAAGGATCATGTACTTTGTGGCTGTCAAAATCTCCTTTTTTCACCACTTTAAATCTGTTATCTTCCTCACCTAGCCAAATGCCATTTTCCGCAGGACTTAAAATCGGGGCTTCGCTTTTTTGCCAAGGGCCGTAGGGGGAATCTGACCAAGCAATGCCTACTTGATTTTTTACTCTGACCGTGTAAGGAGATTGTACAGTTTGGTAGGTCAAGTAGTATTTTTCTTCGTGTGCTAAAATCTCTACGGTAAAAACGGAACGATCATCATACGCGCCCTTTGCACCACGGGGTACTGCGATGCCTTCTTCCTTCCATGTCCAACCATCCTCGGAAGTGGCGAACCAAATATCACATCTATCCCAGGGAAAGACTTTATCCTTTTCGATGTTGCCCGCAAATCCATCGGATGCACCGACACTCTTGGAATACCATACGAAGTATTTGCCGTCGTGCTGAATGATTCCACTAGGGTCTCTTCTGACTACGCCTTCCTCGTAGGCTAGGTCGCCTTTGAGATCGTGAATTTCAAATTCACCAAACCATTCGTTGCTCCACTTTTCCCATTCTAAGGCTCTTTTGGAAGCTGCGCTGAGGGTATTGGGATTGGTGATGCCCAAGCGTTCAAAATGCTCTTTGCTGTACTTTTCCATTAGTCTTGTTTTGTTATTATTTTGTAAGTCTATTC
>JBCCJE010000874.1:0-2870 GCA_039027925.1 Bacteroidota bacterium | reverse complement strand
TTGCTTTGCCCTCCTATTCGAGAGGGTTTCATTTGATTACCAGAACAGTTTTGGAACAATTAGATGAACTACCAAAAACGGGATTATTTCATCTTTTTATCAAACACACTTCCGCAGGATTGACGATCAACGAAAATGCTGATCCTTCGGTACGAGTGGATTTTGAATCGGTTTTTAACCAAAGGATTATGCCCGAACACGAGCCTTACTTGACGCATACGATGGAAGGCTCAGATGATATGCCCGCTCACATCAAATCCACTTTGGTGGGGAGTTCGATCACAATTCCAATCACTAATGGAAGGTTAAACTTAGGAACCTGGCAAGGCATTTATCTTTGTGAATTTAGAAACTACGGTGGCCGACGCAAGTTAGTCGCTACGGTTTATTCGTGAGCATTTTTCAGAGGAGGGAAGCGAGAATAGAGAAGAGGGACGAGAGCGGTGATAAAATAGAGTAACTTCAAGGTAAAAGCAATCCTCTGTTCTCTCGCTTCTCTTTTCCCTCCTCTCCTATCCCTCATCAAAATAAAAAAAGATTGAACGCATTATTTGAAGGATTCCTATTTGGGTTGACATTGTCGGTGCTGGCAGGGCCCATTTTATTTGCTTTGTTGCAGGCGGCGATAGAGTACGGAATGCAGGCAGGGATGATGGTAGCGTTAGGTGTTTTTTTTAGCGATGTACTATTTGTGATTGCCGTTTACTTTGGATTGAATTACATTCAGGCAGTTGTAAAAATGAATGCGTTCAATCTGACGCTAGGCATCATCGGAGGTATCGCTTTGATTTTAATTGGCTTGGGGACTTATTTTTCAAAACCTACGGGTATTCCTGATGCTGATTTTTTTTCCGAAAAAAAGGTTCAAGAAAATGTGGGTGTTACTTCGATCGGAAAAGAGTTTTCCTACCTCAAACTTTTTTCCAAAGGTTTTTTTGTCAATACCGTTAATCCGTTTACTTTTTTCTTTTGGGGGGTGATCGCAGCGGGGAAGATGGCAGAAAGTGGATTTAGCGAAAGTGAGTTTTTTCTATTTTTCGGAGCAATTTTATTCGTGATTATCACCTCCGACACCTTGAAAGTTTTCTTAGCCAAATCCATTCGAAAACATTTAAATCCCCAAAAAATATTACTGGTGAGAAAAATATCGGGATTAGCTTTTGTCATTTTTGGAATCGTCTTGATAGCAAGAGTAGTGATGCTTTGAGGATGTGCTCATCCTCATTTTTTCCAAAAAGTATTATATTTTAAAATACAGTAGATCGCTCGGAAGCCATCTCGCCAACCAATTTTTTTTCCATCCTCATAAGAACGCCCGTAGTAAGAAATGCCCACTTCGTAAATTCTGACTTTGGGAACTCTCGAAATCTTGGCAGTCACTTCGGGCTCGAATCCAAACCGTTTTTCTCGAAGACTCAGACCTTGAATCATTTCGGTTCGGAAAAGTTTATAGCAGGTTTCCATGTCGGTAAGATTCAAGTTGGTCAACATATTAGAAAGAAAAGTCAACCAACGATTTCCGATGGAGTGCCAAAAGAAAAGTATTCGATGTGGCTTGCCTCCCATGAATCTCGATCCATAAACCACGTCCGCTACATTATCTACCATGGGTTTTAATAAAATATTATACGCCGCAGGATCGTACTCTAGATCAGCATCTTGGATAATCAAATATGTCCCCGTTGCCTTCTTGATGCCCGTGTGCAACGCCGCCCCTTTTCCTTGGTTCACCTCATGTTTGTAATATTGAATATTCATAGAAGGGTTGGCATCGGCGTACCGCTGGATAGCCCCTTCGGTATCATCTTTAGAGCAGTCATTGACGATGATGATTTCTTTTTCTAAATCATCAATGAGTTGCACCGCCTTCACCTTGTTCAAAATATGATGGATCGTTGGCGCTTCATTGTAAGCAGGAATGACGATGGATAATTTTTTACTCATGCAATTGCTAAAAAAATTTGGACGGACGCAAAGCTAAGGAATCCAAATCAGTATTTTATGAAAATACCTGACTTGGACTTTTGTAAAAGTTACTTCATAATTTTACGCTTTTAGTTGCGGCTTTTGAACCATCGCTTTTCGAGAAAGTTATCAGTAATGTTGGAAATGGAGAATTGAAAACTTGCCTTTGCCGACAAACAGTCAGAGAATTGAAAATTGCTAAACGTAGAGAATAATTTTTATCAACAAACTACTTGTAAGGTTATTTATGTTATTGAAAGTCTGACAAAAAATAAATTTTAAGAAAAGAACAAACGACATGAGTAGTATATTTCACACCTTAAAAGTGAATAAGGTAAAAAATGAGACTAGCGACACGGTGTCGCTGACCTTTGATATTCCTGATACTTTGAAAGAAAAATTCAAATACGATCATGGTCAGTATTTGACATTACGATTTGAACTGAACGGCAAGGAAGAGCGCAGGGCATATTCCATGTCGAGTAGCCCAGTAGAATCAGGGATCACAGTCACCGTAAAAAAAGTGAAAGATGGAAAGGTATCCACGCACATCTGTAGTCAGGTACGTCTAGGAGAGTACGTAGAAGTGATGGCCCCACAGGGACGGTTTACCATAGCACTAAATCCCGATGTGAATCGTACCTTTTATCTGTTTGGAGCTGGAAGTGGAATTACGCCGCTAATGTCCATCGCAAAAACAATATTGGAGAGAGAACCGCTTTCGACGGTTTTTCTTTTATACGGCAATCGCAATGAAGATAGTATCATTTTTAAATCTGACTTGGACACATTGGAAAAAAAATATGCGAATCAACTTATGGTAACGCACACTCTGAGCCAACCTAAAAAAGAAAAGGCAGGTGGCTTGGGTGGTTTTTTCAAAAAAGCAAAAATCTCATGGACGG
>JBCCJE010000873.1:0-2873 GCA_039027925.1 Bacteroidota bacterium | reverse complement strand
GACCAAGCCATGAAGCTATTGCAGAAGGTGGAGTTTAAAGATATTTTTCATAATCTCAACGCCAGAAAAATGCAACTAAGAATGTATTACGAATTGAATGAATTGGATGCTTTGGAGTCTTTCCTCGATAGTTTTGAGCGCTACCTGAAGCGACACAAAGAACTTGGCTACCACAAGGAACATCATCTTAATCTTATCCGAGTGGTTAGGAAAATGATACGAATCCCCAAATTTCAGAAATCAGCCATCCAACAACTAAGGGAAGAGGTGCGAGCCGAAGATGGATTGATTGATAAGCGATGGATTTTGGCGCAGTTGGGGTTTGATGAGCAGTGACGAGTGGAATGTCGTCAACTCGGTGGCGGTCTGCGGGGGTAATTTCAAAATTACCCTCGCAGTTTTCTCTGAATTTATCCTTACTCTACCGCCAAATTATACACTTCCATTTTCTCTACCTCTTGATAAGCTGTCATATCGTGCTCTGCGATGTCCAGCCCTTTGTCTTCTTCTGCGGCGGATACTCTGATCCCTACGGTAACTTTTAGCAAGTACATTACACCGAAGGCAAACGCAAAGGTGAAAACACCAACCGCCGCCACGCCTTGTAACTGAATCAAGAATTGAGATATGCCCTTCATCGAGCCAAAAATTCCAACTGCCAATGTGCCCCAGATACCACAGACCAAATGCACCGAAGTAGCCCCCACGGGATCGTCTAATTTTAAGACAGCATCAAAAAATATGACAGAAGCAGGAATGATTGCTCCTGCTATACCACCAATGATGATGGCTTCACCCGGCGACATCAAATCGGCTCCAGCCGTGATGCCTACCAATCCACCCAAAATACCATTCAGTACCATAGAAAGATCGTGGGTCTTAAACATTAAATAGCCTACGAAAAATGCGCCGATAGCACCCGCTGCCGCTGCCAGGGAGGTAGTGACGAATACCAACGAGACACTCGCAGCATCCGCCGAAAGTACCGATCCGCCGTTGAATCCAAACCACCCAAACCACAGCATAAATACCCCGATAGCGGCAAGTGGTAAGTTGTGTCCAGGGATAGGTTGAATGCCCTCCTTGGTATATTTTCCTTTTCTAGCTCCTAGTAGAATGATTGCCGCTAGCGCACCCCATCCGCCTACGGCGTGGACTACGGTACTACCCGCAAAATCGTAAAAACCAGCAGCGTCTAACCAACCGGCTCCCCACTTCCACATACCGTGATAGGGTAGGAGATAGAAACAAACAACAGACAAAAAATTAAAAAAGGCCCTAACTTAATCCTTTCCGCAACGGCTCCCGAAACAATGGTACAACAAGTAGCTGCGAACATCGCTTGAAAAATAAAATCTGTGTAGGGATGATAATTACCATCGGCGTACGCTATCCCCCCGGCTTCTCCTTCGGGTATCGTCAGCCCAAAACCACTAAAGCCGAAAAATCCTCCAGCAAAATCATCGCCCGGATACATCAAATTGAATCCTACTGCATAGTAAGTCAATAAACCGATGGCGATAATCATACAGTTTTTAAATAAAATATTTACCGTATTTTTCTTGCGTACAAAACCAGCCTCAAGCGTTGCAAAACCAAGGTGCATGATGAAAACCAAAACGGTAGCCATCATTATCCAGAGATTATTTGTCAAGTAGGTCGCTTCATTCATTGTCAAGTAGATTTTTGAATTTTTGAATTTTCAGAAAATTATAATTGTATTTGATTGGTTTTTGAATTTCGAAAAAAAGCACCCATTGGGTGCAAAACATATGTAGCAAAATTTGAATTTCATTTGTCGAAAAAACGCATCGTGTAACAATTTATTTACAAAAATGAATTTTAGATGAATTTGATTAGTTGCTCACAAAAAATGATCTACATTCCAGCTCAAATAGCGGAAGCGTCAATTTCTCCATTTCGAATCCTGACGATGGAATCAATGTCCATCACAAATATTTTTCCGTCTCCTACTTCTCCCGTCTTACCCGATGCAATAATAGTATCTACGATTTCGGTTACCTTATCTTCGGTAGTGACAATGTCCAACTGAAGGCGAGCAATAAAGTCTCTTCCGTACGAACTCCCTCGGTATTTGAGGACTTTACCTTTTTGCAAACCGTAACCTTTAACTTCTTTTAAGGTGAAAAATTTAACACCAATCTGGGCAAGGGCATCTCTCACGGAATCGAATTTGGTGGTCCGGATGATGGCTTCGATTTTTTTCATTTCTGAGTTTTGCGTTGCTTAAAAAAAGTAACAACGTGAAGTGCGATGAATAAAATTTCGTTTGAAACTTTTATCTTCGTTACTTCACGCTGCCTTAGTAGAAACTTTTGAAAACCAAATGTTTTTTTCTCAATTACGTGAGTAAAGTTAATCGGGGAGGTGAAAAATAATTTGAATAAAAAAGACAACTATACGACCTCCAATCCACTTGTGGAAGGTATAAGTGACTGATAATCATAGGATTATGAAAAATGGAAATGTTGTTCCCACCAATCAAGACGACCACTTAATTAGTCTGATAAAATCTTTGACCAAAGCGGAGAAAAGAAATTTTAAACTCTATGTCAATAGATTGTCTAGCCGGTCCGACGTAAAATTTGTTCAGCTTTTTGATGTGGTGGATAAGTTAGATCGTTGGGATGATGCCATTATCCGCAAAAAAATACCGACCATAAAAAAGACCCAACTCGCCAACCTCAAACGCCACCTTTACAAACAAATCCTAATCAGCCTACGCTTGATTCACATCCAAAAAAACGTGGATATTGAAATTCGGGAGCAGTTGGATTTTGCTAGAATTTTGTACGGGAAAGGACTGTACCTGCAAAGCCTAAAACTACTAGAACGCATTCGCCAAACTGCCG